>BTTF01000038.1:0-19708 GCA_036244995.1 bacterium
ATACAACCTGAAACCATAGAGACAGGTTACGGCCTCAGTCCCGAAATCCAGCGGCAGGTTGACACCTTGATTGAAAAGGTTATAAACAAACTCTCCGGCTGGGGAGCGGTTTTGAATTGTCAATTGACAATTGACAATTGACAATTGACAATTGAAAACCAATCAGGGAATTGTAGTGGCGAGGTTGCCTCGCCTTTTGTTTCGATTGACGATTGACGATTGACAATATCCTGAATCTATTTATTGATTTTAATCTGCGGAAATCTGCGTAATCTGCGGATATGATTTTCTAATAAAGGAGAACCCTCATGTGCCTTGCCATTCCCTCGAAAATAATCAGGATCAACGACCTCATGGCCACTATTGATGTTATGGGAGCAAGACGTGAGATAAGCCTTATGATATTGCCTGAAGAGGTGAATACAGGAGACTATGTCCTGGTCCATGCAGGGTTTGCAATCCAGAAGGTTCAGGAGGATGTGGCCCTTGATTCACTGGGCCTCATCAACGAGGTAGTCCGGCAAATGGAAGAGGAGACTTAAAATTCCTCTACAGTATGAATAAGTGCCTCTGCCACCTGTGCCATAAAATCCGGTGAAAGTGTTTCAGAGGTATCAGACGGCGTATGGTAGTTGGGGTTGCGGAACATCGCAGTGTCTGTTATCATTACAGCCGGATATCCGGCATCCCAGAACGGTGCATGATCACTGAACCGGGTCTCGGGAAGCAGAAAACCCCTTGCAGGCGCCCTGTATGTTATGACCTTGAGTTCAGGCACATGCCGTTCGGCTGACTCCTTAAATCCCTTCATAATCCTGTCGGCCTTTTTATTCCCCACAACAGCGATAAAGTCACCCACATGCGGTGCCCTTACAAGGGGCGGCAGTAACTGGCTTTCAGGTTCATGACTGATGTATCCAACTGATTCGAGGATCAGGACAGCCCTGTAACTCTGCCCCATGGACTTCATCCTGTGTACAAAGTGTTTGCTCCCTACAAGAAAATGAATGGTATGCGGCTGGGGTTCCTCAAGGGTAAAGGCCACAAACTTTATACCCCTTCGCGGCCCCAGACTCCTTGCAACCTCAAGCATGACAGCCACACCGGATGCATTGTCATCAGCTCCGGGACTCTTTACCACTGCATCATAGTGGGCACCTATCAGCACCCAGTCCTCCTTGCTCTCCATACCAAAAGGTGTTGCTATGATATTGCAGTACGACCTTTCATTAAAAACAAACTCATCGCGCTGGACCGTAAAACCGGCTGATGCGAATTCCTTCTCGATATATTCCGCCCTCTCCTGAAGGGCATCATAATGATAGCACCCGTCCCTCAGGCCTTCCACTGCCCTGACTGTTTCTAAAATTCTATTCTTCATTCACTCACAATTGCCATCACTAATTTCTATTACCCGGCAAACTCCGGGAGATCCGGTATAGCCGGACTGCCTGCCGATATAAAACATATCCCCTCTCAAAAAGAAAAAGGGCTGGAGAGATAAACCCCGCCAGCCCTTTTTACACGACACCGTGTTTTCTAAACTATCTCCACAAGTTTGATCTCAAAGATAAGGTCTTTGCCTGCAAGTGGGTGATTGGCATCAAGTGTTATGGAGTTTTCGTCCATCTCGATGATGGTAACATTGGTAACTGTTCCTTCAGGTGTGCGTATCTGAAGTTCCATGCCTACATCAGGCTCGATATTAGCCGGCACCTCTGACCTTTCAACCGCAACCAGCAGTTCATCCCTGAATGGACCGTAGGCTTGATCCGTTGGTATGTTAACGGTCTTTGTATCACCCACATCCATCCCGACAACGGCATCTTCAAAACCGGGGATTACCATCCCCTGCCCAAGGGTAAACTCAAAAGGTTCCCTTTCCAGAGAGGAATCAAATATCGTCCCATCGTCTAAAAACCCGCTATAATGAACCCTTACCGTATCTCCTGCCTTTACCTGAACCATTCTTTTCTCCTTTCCTGAGTCATGAAGTAATTTGATTTATTCACATTTAAATAAGCGTAGCATAAATTGAGGTTCCTGTACAACTAAAATATAAATCCGTAGCCTGTAATAAATGGTTGTTGGGAGCGATATGACAGACTATCGACGGTTTAATGCCTTTGTATACTCTCCCCGGATCAGGCAGTGAAGCAGCATTGGACGGCGTAACGCAGAGAGATAAGCATGAATATCTTTGCCGGGCATGTCCGTCCCATCCGAAATATTTTAAGGCCGGATATAGTAGAATATTAAATCGGTAAATAAAAACAAGGTTTTTAAAAAGAACACACCCCTTAATCCCCTCTTGATAGAGGGGAAAGCAGAGGATTTACAGATAAGGGGAGGAACGGGGATAGGGAAAGGCGAGCAAGCAGGTAAACAGCCAGGGGAAAGCAGGAAGCATGGATTCTCCCCTCTAAAAAGAGGGGGCAGGGGGTGTGTAAAGAGCGGGTTTTCATCTGGTTAACTGTTTGATATTGCAAACAAACATGTCTCTCTGAATAAATGCCGGGCTAATAGTTTAATACAGCAAATGAGGTGAAGCATGACGGATATAGTATTTTTTATTATCGGCCTCCTCTCGGGCGGAGTGATTGTCTGGCTGCTGATGAGGGTAAAAATCTCAAAAGAGACAGCCGCTTTACAGTCGGAACATTTTAACGAGCTGGCCGGAATAAGAGAGGGGCTTAAGGCCTCAGAGGCAAGGATAGAAGAGCTGAGGAGCGGGATACTTGAAAAGGACAGGGTAATTGATGAGATCAGGAATGAATTAACTACAGAGAGGACCCAAAAAGTGGAAGCCGTAACAAAGCTTGAGTCCTCGGAAAAGAGCCTCAGTGAACAGAAGAACCTGCTTGAGACAATGAAAAAAGAGCTTACCGATACATTCAATGCCCTTTCCTCGGCAGCACTGAAGAGCAGCAGCGAAGATTTTCTCAGGCTTGCCACCGAACAACTTGGAAAGGTTTTAGCAGAGACAAAGGGTAAACTGGGAGAGCACCAGGCCTCAATAAACGGCCTCGTTAAACCACTGCATGAAGCCCTCAGAAAGTATGAAGCGCAGATTAACTCCCTTGAGTCCAGCAGGAGGCAGGATTACGGCAGCCTGAACCAGCAGATAAAAATACTCATGACCACTCATCAGCAACTGCAGCAGGAAACAGGCAAGCTGGTCACTGCATTGAGAAAACCGCAGGTCAGCGGTTCATGGGGACAGTTGTCCCTCAAAAGAACAGCAGAACTCGCAGGCATGTCCGCCAACTGTGATTTCTTTGAACAGGAATCCGTAACCACTGAAACAGGCAAGCTGAGACCCGACATGATCGTGAGGCTGCCGAATGAAAGAGAGATTGTGGTTGATGCAAAGGCGCCTGTGGATGCATACCTGAAGGTTATATCGAGCACCACGGACGCGGAAAGAGAGGCAGCTCTAAAAAACTATGTAAGCCAGGTGCGTGCCCACCTGAACGCACTCGGGGCCAAGTCCTACTGGGACCAGTTCAAAAAGTCACCCGAGATGGTGGTAATGTTTCTCCCCGGTGAATCCTTCTTCAGCGCTGCCCTTGAGCATGACCCGGCGCTCATAGAGGACGGCAGCATCAAGAAGGTTATCCTTGCAACCCCGACCACATTCATTGCCCTGCTGAAGGCGATTGCCTATGGATGGCAACAGGCAGAGCTAACAAAACATGCGCAGGAAATCAGCAGGCTCGGCAAGGAGCTCTACGAGAGGTTTGCCGTGGCAATGGAACATTTCTCAAAGACTGGAACACACCTTGAAAAGGCGGTCGAGAGCTATAATCAGGGGGTCAGGTCAGTGGAGTCAAGGCTGCTGCACTCTGTCCGGAGGTTCAAGGAACTCGGCATATCCAGCAGTAAGGAAGTACCGGTGCTCGAAGAGATTGACGAACGGCCCAGGGGTGTTGAGATACGCGAATCGGAGTAGACCTTCCGGGATTCCGGGATATTCTTGTGTTTGGAAGGCAATGTTCTGGTTCATATCTGGTTAGTATTAAAAAGGCTTCATACAATGCTACAAATCCTTATATACAGAACGGCGATGCTCAACGCCATAAAGGGTTATCACCTGTTTTTTGTGATCAACCCACAGAAGGATGCGGTAATCGCCAACTCGATACTTTTGTATTCCTTTAATATCTTTGGGAGAATTCTTTAAGGGAAATTTGAGGACCTCTGGATGCTGACTCAACCAATCCAACTTTTTAATGATGCGAAGAGCAATTTCACGATCCAGTCTCTTAATATCCCTATCAAAGTCGGGAGTGGTTTCTACTCGATACATAGTTCCTTTTTAAGATCATCCATGGACCTGGTTTTACCGGCTAAATGATTCGCCCTTGAACGACGCATTTTTGCAAGAAACTCAGGGTCGGAAAGGAGCAGAAAATCCTCCAGCTCATCTTCAAGTTCCTGGAAAGCACGTGTTGCTTTAGATAGCTTTTTAATTAAAGTAACAGGGACTTCTATAGTCCTGGACATATTGAAATACCTCCTCTTCACAAAGAATAACGGAACTCGAAAAGTTAAGTCAAATACCTGCAATCCCTCATACTTCATTTAATCTGGATTAAAAAAGTCTTGAATCCCGTCTTTTCAGCGTTCATCTGCGTCCTGAATTCTTCGTGTCTATTCGTGGCTAAACAGTTCTTTGTAGATTAAAATCCAATCCTGCCATATCCATTTAACAAAATTACCAGACCATCTTCCCCGAAACAAACCTGCGGGTCAGATCTTCTTCAGGGTCTGAAAAAATCCTCTCACTATCCGCCTCTTCAATCATGCATCCTCCATAAATAAAGGCAACCCTGCCTGCAAGCCTCCTTGCCTGAAACATATTATGGGTTATCATTACAATGGTCATTCCATTACCGGCCTTGATCTCTGTCAAGGCAGCTTCAATAATCTCCGTATTAACAGGGTCAAGCGAGGCAGTGGGCTCATCAAGGAAGAGATACTCAGGCCCTGTGACCAGCGCCCTTGCCACTCCAATGCGCTGTGCCTCACCGGAGGAGAGGGTACGTGCGTTTTTATATATTTTATCTGAAAGCCTGAATCGCTCCAGGATGTCATGAACCCTGTCCCTGACAACATGCCTGTCCATACCCCTGATACGCAGGCCGTAGGCAACATTACTGAAGACAGTTTCATTAAAAAGCGAATCACCCGGCAGCACAACAGCTATCTTTCTCTTCAGGAAAAGGTCCTTTTTTACAGCAACACCGTTATCACTGTATATGACATCTCCTTTGTCCGGAGACTCCAGGAGAGAGGCTATTCTGAGCAGGGTGGACTTACCGCTTCCGTTGGGGCCGATGATTGCATTGAAAGAACCTGCACTAACAGAAAAGCTGCAATCATTCAAGGCAACATGACCATCATAAGTCCTGGATATATTTTTCAGTATCAGGTTCATACGTTTTGTTCATGTACGGGAAATTATAAAAATTATTCAGACAGGATTAACAGGATTAACAGGATTTTTTTAACTTTTATTTCATCCTGTCTAATTTCAAGTCTTTATCCTCCTCTGGAACAGATACATGGCGGAGTTAATCCCGAGGGAGATCAAGAGCAGTATTATCCCGAGCGCTATTGCAAGATCAAAATTACCCTTGTCGTACTCAAGGGCTATGGTTGTTGTCATCACCCGCGTATATCCGGCAATGTTTCCACCCACAATCAAAACCGCCCCAACCTCTGCCATCACCCTGCCGAGACCTGCCATTACAGATGAGATAATCCCGTATCTTGCATCCTTCACAACAGCTATCGATGCCTGTACTTCCGTGGCCCCAAGACCAAGGGCTGCCAGCCTTATATTCGGCCTGACAGATGTTATGGATGAATAACTCATTGCCGCTATGATGGGAAAGGCAAGCACTGTCTGTGCGATAATCATTGCCGAGGGCGTATAAAGAAGCCCCATAAAACCAAGCGGCCCCCTTCTTGAGAGCATAAGATACAGAAACAACCCGACAACAACCGGCGGCAGGCCCATAAAGGTATTCAGTATATTTATAAAAGCCCCCTTGACGGGAAAATCCCTGAATGACAGAACATAAGCACAAACAATCCCTGAAATGGATGCAATGGCAATTGCTACGCCGGAGACATAAAGCGACAAGAATATAATCCCTAACAGGTCCCTGTCAAGAGAGACTATCAGGTAAAAGGCCTTTATGAAGGAAGACAGTATTTCGTTCATTGGAAGATATTTTAATAACTCTGAAAGCGCCGTTTCCTGTCACAGTTTTACATCTGCGCAAATCTGTGAAATCTGCGGATATAATTCCCCGGCTCACCTTGCATCAGGATGAAAAAGCTGATTCCCCCGGGAATCCCTGAAACCGGCTATCGCCTTCTGCCCCTTCTCTGAAACAAGAAAATCAATAAACTTCATTGCAGCCCTGTATTTCACATACGGGTGTCTTTCCGGATTGACCGCCATTACACCATACTGGTTAAAGAGCATCCTGTCCCCCTCCACCAGTACCTGCAGATCAAGTCTTTCCCTGTCCTTCAGTGCCAGCCACGTCCCCCTGTCAGTAAGCGTATAGGCCCTCTTCTCATTGGCGATCCTCAAGGTCTTCCCCATACCCTGGCCGACCTCAAGATACCAACTGCCCTTTGGGGTAATACCTACCTTTTTCCATATTTTTATCTCCTTCTTGTTGGTCCCCGAGTTATCTCCCCTTGAGACAAAAGGCGCTTTAGCCGCACTTATCTTTCTGAACGCCTCAACAGCAGATTCAAGTCCCTTGATATCGGCCGGGTCGTCAGGAGGACCGGCAATAACAAAATCGTTATACATAACATCGTGACGGTTTACGAAATAGCCCTCTTTGACGAGTTTCAGCTCATCATCCTTTGCGTGCACAAGCAGTACATCGGCATCCCCCCTCTTGCCGATCTCAAGTGCAGCCCCTGTGCCGACAGCCACAACATCAACCTTCACACCGGTTTCCTTCTCCACAATAGGCAGGAGATAACCAAAGAGCCCGGAGTTCTGGGTACTTGTGGTGGATGCACAGCGTATCCTCGTACCGGCAGAGACTGCGGTCACACATAACACCGACAACATAAAAACCAGCAACATAACATTTCTGAATAATTTCATACTATAAAATCTCCTTTAGATACAGAAGGCACAGCATCCGGATAAAAGAGACTGACACCCCTGCTCCGGTAATCAGCAATGATCTTCTGCCCCCCGGCAGAGGTCACAAAGGCAATGAAATCCATCGCCTCCCTGTACCTGACGCGGGGAAACCTGTCGGGATTAACGGCAATCACGCTGTACTGGTTTTTAAGAACAGCATCACCTTTAAAAAGGACACTCAATTCAATCCTTGATTTATAATTGAGAAACGTTCCTGTATCAGTAAGCGTGTAGGCCCTCTTCCGGTCTGCTGCAAGCAGGGTATCTCCCATCTTCGCCCCTGTCTCAAAATACCACCCCTTGCCCCCGGGATTAATGCCGGCATCTTCCCATATATCAAGCTCCTTCATGTTTGTACCTGAATCATCCCCCCTTGAAACAAAGGGAAAGCCGGATTCGGCAATATGATCAAACACCTCCGACGCACTGCTTAAACCTTTAATCCCGGCAGGGTCGTCTCCGGGACCGGCTACCACAAAATCATTGTGCATAACAGCCCTCCTGTTGACACCGTAACCCCCTTCAACAAACTTCACCTCCCTGAAAGGGTCATGGACAAAGAGCAGGTCAGCCTCACCCCTCTTTGCAATCCTTATCGCCTTCCCGGTCCCAACTGCAACAACCTCAACCTTGACATTATACATGGAGGCCTGCTCATACGCAGGGACCAGGACCTCAAAGAGGCCTGAGTTCTGTGTACTGCTGGTTGATGCAACAACAAGGCGTATCTTCTTCATAGCCATCTGATAAAAATAAGGCTTATCCTGATGAAAAGTCAAATTGATTTGTTTCATTGATCCAATGAATTTTTTGAATTGGACTTACGTTGAGGTTTTTATTACAATTAATTCTCCAAATAAACTTTTCAAGGCTACTGGCGGAAGTAAGATGGATAAAACCATCGGGGAGCCTCCATATAATTACGAAGCCGTCCGCCTGGGCTTCAGCTTATGGAGGCCCGGGATGGATATATCGAACAACAAGAAGAGAACAATCGTACTGAACGGAAAGACAACCGGAATCATCCCAGGTGAAACAATCCTTCAGGCCGCAAACAGAAACCGCACCTTCATACCTACCCTGTGCCATGATCCGCTCCTGACCGTCTCAGGTCAATGCAAGGTATGTCTCGTTGAGGTAACCGGGAGGCTCCGGGCTGCATGCGAAACAAAAGCAGAGCCCGGCATGGTTGTCGATACCGATTCCGGCAAGTCGAGAACGGCCCGCAAGGGTTTACGGAAGCTGCAGGCGCTCCATTATCATCAGCGGCCTCGGAATTGACGAACACGAATACGGAGAGGCGGGTAAGGCTACTGAGGCAGGCAGTTTCATCGGTGGGTTCTGCAAAAGCAGACTGGGAGATATTTCAGGAGATATCAAACATGCTCGGACTGACATCCGACTTCAGATCCCCTGCAGAGGTATATGACGAAATAGCCGCCCTCACCTATCACTTCCGTGGAATATCCCACAAAAGACTTGGGGCAAACGGACTGCAATGGCGGTGCAAGAGATACACACACGGATACGTACAGCTACAAATTCACGGCTGTAAGAGTTGAAGGCATTCATTGAAAATATCTCCCTGACCCTTTACAATAAAACCTTATGGAAGACCACAGATTAAAGGCATTCTGTCTCCTTGCCGAGATGAAGAGTTTTTCCAGGGCGGCTGAGGCAAAGTTCATAACACAGTCTGCAATGAGCCATCTCATAAAAAACATAGAAGATGAGCTCGGAACAAAGCTCATTAACAGGCATCCCAAAACCATATCCCTTACACCTGCCGGAAAGGTTTTTTACGAACATGCAAAGACCATTCTCGATCTCTACAGGGACATGGAGGATGATGTTTACAGTACTGTCGGAAAGGTAAAGGGTTCCCTGCATATCGGAGCAAGCCCGACCGTGGCAACTTACCTGCTTTCACAGGTCTTTTATGGGTTTCTGAAAAAATATCCTGAAGTCAGCATAGAGGTCTCGGTCTCAAACACCGAAAGAATAATCGATATCCTGAATGAGGGCGCAATAGATATAGGCATAGTTGAAGGCAACATAAAAGATACAACAGTATCTTCAGAGGTGATAGCAGAGGATGAGATTGTGCTGATTGCATCCGACGATAATCCGCTGACAAAAGAAAAAAAGCCCATAAACCCCGGCCATCTCGTTACACAGCCGTTCATCATGCCTGAAAAGGGTTCAGGCCTGAGGGAATTTATAGACACGTTTCTTCAAACCAACAGTATAGACCCAAAAGATATAAAGGTATCCATGACCATCGGCAATCCGGAGCTGATTATCCAGATGGTCCAGGCAGGAACGGGAATATCCCTTGTCTCAAAGTGGGCTGTTTTCAGGGCCGTGAAGGAGGGGTCAGTCAAAATACTATCCATCAAGGGCAAAAAACTCAGGAGGAAGTTCTACACTGTCAGCATTGAAAAGGAGCCTTCAACTTTAACAGTGAAAACCTTCAAGGATTTTATCAGGGAATACAGGTTTTTTGTGCCGTTCTGAGAGTGGCTGTAATTGCAGATCGTCCATCGGCCCTGCTCCTTTTGCCAATACAGGTTGCATTTGATACCGGCAATATCCTACAATTCAGGGTGCGGCACGACCACTGCTGTCAGGCATTATTTCAATAACTCAACTTATACCGGAGGTGAAAAAATGGCAGGTTTAAAAGGAACCAAAACAGAAAAGAACCTTCTGACATCCTTTGCAGGTGAATCACAGGCAAGGAACCGCTATACCTATTTTGCATCAAAGGCCAAAAAGGAAGGCTACGAACAGATATCCGCCATATTCCTGGAGACAGCGGACAACGAAAAGGAGCACGCAAAAAGGTTCTTCAAGTTCCTCGAAGGCGGTGAGGTCGAGATAACCGCAGCTTTTCCGGCAGGTGTTATCGGAAGCACAACGGAAAACCTCAAGGCATCGGCTGAGGGTGAGAATTTCGAACACACAAAGATGTATCCCGAGTATGCCCGCATTGCAGATGAAGAGGGTTTTCCTGCAATTGCTGCAGCGTTCAGGGCAATAGCGGCTGTTGAGAGCCGGCATGAAAAACGCTACCTGTCTTTACTTGAAAACATTGAGAAGGACAGGGTCTTTAAACGGGACAACCCTGTAAAGTGGAAATGCAGGAACTGCGGCTACATACACGAAGGCACCGAGGCACCGGAAATATGCCCGGCATGCGAACATCCAAGGTCCTACTATGAATTGTCCGAAGAGAATTACTGATACCCGGCTGTAATAAATGGTTGTTGGGAGCGATATGACAGACTCTTCACTCATTCTCGTCCCGGCATCCAGCCGGGACTCCGAGGCAATTATCACATCTCACCATCCGGGTGAGACAAAAGTGATAATTAAAACCGTTCAGAGCCTATCATATCGCTCCCTTCCCATAATTGAGGCTTTTTATCGCTGGGGAGGGACAACAGTGTCTGTGAAACTGTATAGCTCGTGATACAAAAATCCGCTTCCAGCGATAACAGAGCGTCAGACAATGTAAAGGAGAGACATGATTAACCCTGAACGGTTTTAAGTATCACAAAGTTTTCACCCGGATGGTGAAGCGTGATACTTACCTCGGAGGAGGGCCGGATGCCCGACGAGAATGAGTGAAGGGTTAATCATGTCTCTCCTCAAACCCTCTCAAACCCTGATCCGGGCAATAATGAGTAAAACCTCATAAACCTTGCATACAAAAGCATGGTCAAAAACTATTTTCCTTCACACCACTGCCTGGCATTCTGAAACATCTTCAGCCAGGGAGAGGCCTTCAAATCCTGTCTCCACTCTTCCGGCATCCACGCCCACTGCCACTTGAGGAACGTCCTCTCAGGGTGGGGCATCATTGCAAGGTGCCGTCCGTCCGGGGAGCAGAGCGCTGCAATACCGTGAGGAGAGCCGTTAGGGTTAAACGGATATACACCAGTAACCTCCCCTTCGTCATCTGTATACCTCAGGGGTGCAAGCCCCTTTTCCAGTATCTCCTTCTCTATCCTGCTGTCAGGAAAAAAGGCCCGGCCTTCACCGTGGGCAACCCAGACGCCAAGCACGGAACCCTCCATGCCACGGAACATCATGGCAGAGCCATCAAGTATCCTGACTGTAGAAAACCGCGATTCAAACCTGCCGGAGCGGTTCCGGATGAACCTCGGCTGCTCCCTGTCGTCTATCCCCCTCCAGGGGACCCACCCAAGCAGCGCCATCAACTGACAGCCGTTACAGACCCCAAGGCTGAATGTATCCTCACGCCTGTAAAACCTCTCGAACTCATCATAAATCCTTGAATTAAACCTTATGGCTCCGGCCCAGCCCTTGGCAGAATCAAGTACATCAGCGTAGCTGAAACCGCCGACAAAGGCTATACCCCTGAATCCATCAAGGGTAATCCTTCCGTTCAGGAGGTCGGTCATGGTGACATCCCATGCATCAAACCCTGCCTGATAAAAGGCAGACGCCATCTCCCGGTCGCCGTTGCTGCCTTCCTCACGGATAATGGCCACTTTTGGTTTGTTCTCCCTTTCGAGCAAGACAGGGACGGTCATCTCCGGGGTAAAGGTCAGGTGATATAACGGCCCCTGCCTCTCACGGGAAACCCTCTTCTCTTCATCAACGCAGAGGGGATCGGCCTGGAGCCTCTCGAGGCGGTAGCTCGTCTCCTCCCAGACATCTCTCAGCACAGTCATTGACTCTTCCAACACGCTCTCGCCGTTGACCTTTATCTGTACCACCTTTTCGGAAAGGGTACTTCCTATAACCTGACAGGGCACACCACTGTCTGTCAGGACCTTTAAAACAGCCTCCTCTTTCTCAGGCATATACTCTATCACAAGGCCGAGCTCCTCAGAGAACAACACCCTCAGGGGATCAATGTCTGTTGCAGTGATCTCTATATCAAGGCCTGAATTACCACCAAAGGCCATCTCAAGCAGGGTGGCAACAAGGCCGCCGTCACTGCGGTCATGGCCTGAAAGTATAAGGTCATCTGCCAACAGTTGCTGCACTGCATTAAAGGTGCGTTTTAATAGCCCGGGGGTTTCAACATCAGGGGAATCGTCTCCGACCTGACCATAGACATTGGCAAGGGCTGACCCCCCAAGCCTGTATCTTCCTTCTCCAAGGTCTATATACAAAAGCCTGCTTCTGCCGGGCATCTTTATATCAGGTGTAACCCCCCTGGTTATATCAGGAGAGGTGACATAGGCTGAGATAACCAGGGTTCCGGGTGACTTGACCACCTCTGTACTATTATCAGGCTCTTTTACAACAGCAGCCATGGAGAGGCTGTCCTTGCCGCCATCTATTGCAATACCCAGATCAAGCAGTATGTCCCTTAATGCAACGGCTGCATCATAAAGCCTTGCCCCTTCACCCGGCAGCTTTGCCGCCCACATCCAGTTGGCGGAGCACTTTATATCCTCAAGGGCTGAAACCCTTGCCCAGACTATATTTGTCAGCGCCTCCCCCACACTCAGCCTGGCCATTGCCGCAGGGCTTATAAGCCCCTTGATTGGCTGCTCCCCGATAGAGACAGCAGCGCCTGTAAGGCCAAGATGGCTCTGTGCCACTACTGCCACATCAGCAAGTGTCAGTTGCAGGGGTCCTGCACATTGTTGCTGTGCAATAAGGCCTGTAACGCTCCTGTCTACCTTGTTTACAAGGAATCTCTTTGAACCGACTGACAGGAGCCTCAAAACCCTGTCAAGGGCATCCCGCACTGTAAGGACTTCGGGCAGTTGTAATGGTTGAAGTCCTGTCTTGATATGTTCGAGTCTGAATGTCTTCTGCGGCATCTTGCCCAGGATATTTGAGAGGTCAAGGTTCACAGGTGTGGTGTCATCAAATGCATCATGCAGGACAATATAGCCATCGCCTGTAATCTCACCGATTACGGAAAAGGGCACCTTCTCCCTCTCACAGAGTGATTTAAAGAGCTCTATCCTGTCAGCTCCTATGAGGAGGGCATCATTCTCCTGATACTCCGCCCCCCATATCTCAAGTACAGAGAGTGTATTGTCTCCAACAAGGACATCTCTTATCTCAATCCTCGCACCAGCCGGATAAATTATCTCCTTGACAACATTGCAGTTTCCGCCTGCACCCTGATCATGAATGCTTATGACAGGATTGTCCTCAGCCATCTCAACACAGGCACGGATTACCCGGTTGAGCTTCTGCTCCATCTCGGCATCACCACGCTGCACAGCACTGAAGTCGAGTTCCTCAACATTCTCTCCCTGTATCATGCTTGAGGCTGCACCGCCACCTATTCCGATACGGTATGCCGGACCTCCAACCTTTACAACAAGCATCCCCTTTTCAGGCTCGCCCTTCTCTATGTGCCTTGCATCAATCTGTCCGACTCCGCCGGTAAACATGATGGGCTTTATCCACTCCCGCCTCTCACCGTCAGGGAGTCTCAGCCCAAAAGAGCGTGCAAAACCCTGTATCAGCGGCTCACCAAACTTGTTACCATAATCCGAGGCCCCGTTGCTCGCCTCAATCTCAATCTCAAGTGGAGAGGCAAGATTGGATGGATAAACAAAAGTCTCATCCTCCCACGGCAGCGGGTAATCAGGAATATTGAGGTTACCCACACAGTACGCGGCAGTCCCTGCCACAACAAGGCTGCCCCTGCCTGTGGCATGGACATCCCTGATCCTCCCTCCTGTGCCTGTTTCTGCTCCCGGAAAGGGGGCTACGCCTGTGGGAAAGTTGTGTGTCTCTGCTGTAAAAATAATGTGGTAGTTCAGTCTCTCCGGAAAATAGGGGGCAGGATTTCCCGGTTTCCGGGGCATAAGGCCCATAATCCCGTACCCGGCTATGGCGCTTGAATTGTCCTTAAAGGCAATAATACTGTTGCCCGGCCTGGCAAGAAGGGGTACCGTTACAATATCCATGAGTGTCCCGGAAACCTCTTTACCATCAATTATCAGCCTCCCTTTAAAGAACCAGTGCCGCGAGTGTTCACTGTTGGACTGCCCCAGATCAAAACACTCGACATTGGTCGGATTACGCCCTATCTCCCTAACAAAGAGGTTGTAGTAATAGTCAATATCCCAGTCGTCAAGACCAAGGCCCAGCTTCCTGTTTATCCCCTTCAGGGCTTCAGTTCCCTCTTCAATGAGCGGGACAACATAGACAGGCTCAGGCTTTATGCCTGTCTCAAAGGTCGTCAGCCTTTCAGGGTAATGACACTCGGTCATCCTGTCATGCACGAGCGGCAGGAAGAGTGAGGATAAACGGGCAAGCTCTTCACGGTCATATGCGGAATTCAGCAGCACCCGGTATCTGCGTGAACGTTCTATGCGTGTGATACCCGTCAGACCGCAGGAGCGGCATACGGAGACCGCATTAGTCGACCAGGATGTCGTGAAATTCATCCTCGGGCCTACCTCCACAAGAAAGCTGGAGGGTTCTCCTGTGCTGCCCTGCTCTAAAAAAGACTCTGAGGAAAGCTTTTCAGGTTCAAAAGTCTCGGAGAGGAGCCATTGCAGTGTCTCCAGCTCCCCGGTTGCAAGCGGGGCACCGGCCTCAACATAGAAACAGAACTCCGTCTCTATATCGTCCACATCTGGAGACACCCCTTCCCTGACACGTTCAACGAGATTCTCTTTCCTGGTCTCTGTAAGCGCTGGTTTTCTGTAAAAGTATGTAAGTTTCAATTGAAATATACCACTGGATGAGTTTGACGTGGAGTATTGTAACCAAAATCCCGTAATTTTTAAAACCGGTGCAGATGATGTCGGAAAGCGCAGTGGCATAGCTATCGTTACAACTAAAAAATTTCGCTAATCTACTTTCCACTTATTTAATATCTGGCGAGCAACGTCAATGTACTTCCTGGTATACGGAACTTTCTCAACCATGGGCGACAATATTTCTATCGCTTCAGATACATGCTGAATGGACTTTTCCGGGTCTGGCTGTGATTCCAGATAATAAATGCCCAGGTTGTTCAGCGTCATAGCCACATCAGGCAGATAGGTCTGCGGATTCTCTTCAGCTAACTGCCGCCGTATCTTTAGCGCCTCGGCATAGGACCTCAGGGCTTCTTCATACTCGTTTTTAGCTCTCTGCAAAACGCCCAGGTTGTTCAGCGTCGTGGCCACATAAGGCAGATAGGTCTGCGGATTCTCCTCAGCTAACTGCCGCTGTATTTTTAGCGCCTCGGCATAGGACCTCAGGGCTTCAGCATACTCGTTTTTAGCACTCTGCAAAACGCCCAGGTTGTTCAGCGTCATAGCCACATCAGGCAGATAGGTCTGCGGATTCTCCTCAGCCAACTGCCGCCGTATCTTTAGCGCCTCGGCATAGGACCGCTGGGCTTCTTCATACTCGTTTTTGTCTCTCTGCAAAACGCCCAGGTTGTTCAGCGTCATAGCCACTCCAGGCAGATAGGTCTGCGGATTCTCCTCAGCTAACTGCCGCTGTATCTTTAGCGCCTCGGCATAGGACCGCTGGGCTTCTTCATACTCGTTTTTGTCTCTCTGCAAAACGCCCAGGTTGTTCAGCGTCATAGCCACATCAGGCAGATAGGTCTGCGGATTCTCCTCAGCTAACTGCCTGTAGATTTTCAACGCCTCGGCATAGGACCTCAGGGCTTCAGCATACTCGTTTTTGTCCCTCTGCAAAAGGCCCAGGTTGTTCAGCGTCATAGCCACTCCAGGCAGATAGGTCTGCGGATTCTCTTCAGCTAACTGCCGCCGTATCGTCAGCGCCTCGGCATAGGACCTCAGGGCTTCAGCATACTCGTTTTTGTCCCTCTGCAAAACGCCCAGGTTGTTCAGCGTCGTGGCCACATAAGGCAGATAGGTCTGCGGATTCTCCTCAGCCAACTGCCTGTAGATTTTCAACGCCTCGGCATAGGACCTCAGGGCTTCAGCATACTCGTTTTTAGCACTCTGCAAAACGCCCAGGTTGTTCAGCGTCATAGCCACTCCAGGCAGATAGGTCTGCGGATTCTCCTCAGCTAACTGCCGCTGTATCTTTAGCGCCTCGGCATAGGACCGCTGGGCTTCTTCATACTCGTTTTTGTCTCTCTGCAAAATGCCCAGGTTGTTCAGCGTCATAGCACGTATTTCTAAATCCATGCCCTGGCCATATTCCTCTATAGCCTTTTTGTAATACATCGCAGCTTTATTGTTCTGATTATGGACGGCAAGGAAAAAGGCGTATTCAAAATGGTTGTTAAAGTTGGGATAGCTCTTTATGGCATTTTCAAAATAGTGGCATGTATCTTCAAATCGGCCTGGATTATCAAATAATGTAGCTGTAATCTGTGCCTTGATAAGGAACTCATTTGAGTTTCTTTTGAGCTGGTACATTAAGTGATCAAGCTCATGGGTTTTCTGCTCTTTCGCCTCAAGAAGACCCTCTTGTTCGTGACTTATGTCCTCTACTTTCAGTATTGCATCTGCCTCCCTGATCTTCCCCTGTTCGAAGTATAGTTTAGCCTGCTTTAATCGGTCTGTGTTTATGTCTACACGTGTAAAGGTCTCGGCAAGGCGAACAACCTCTCTCTTGAACTCCCGTTCCTGATTTCTTAGATTCTCCAGTTGCTTGCTCTTTTGCAACCTTCTTTTTGTTTTTTCCAGCGGGATATCTTTGAGATCCTGTTCCAGCTCTTTGATTTGTCCTGCAAGACGCTGGTAATCATAGGACCTGTATACGTTGGTAATCTTGTTACCATTGACAATGACATCACCTTTTGCATCAACATTACTGCCCGCAATTATACCCTGGCTGGCTTGTACCGAGATATTTTTCTCTTTTGCCATGAAAGTCCCTGTTTATTTATCCCCTATAATAAAATCACCTTCAACATTAATCTTTTGGTCGCCCGCAACCACGTTTTTACTGTCTTGAATTAAAATGGTTACCCGTTTGGCTTCTTCCTGAGCCCTGGGTAATAAGGCACTGATATGTTCTGCTGTTTCTTCATCAGCTCCAAGCAGATCACTTAACTTGACTTCCACCTTGCCCTGCACCTTTAAATCGTCAGGGGTTTTCTCAAGCTCTGCAATAACTGCCTTGTCTTTATCTGATTGGAAAGGTTTTTTGATTAATTCCCACAGATCTTTTCCTCTTCCCTTTGAAATCTCTTCACCACCCTTTACAAGAAAGGGAGTAATAGCCGATACTGCGGCCGATGCGATTATTGCAAAATCCATAATGCCCCCTCTGCTCCTCTTGATCTCTATCTCTCCGATAATATGTCTTCTACCAGAAAATCATTCGCCGTCTGCTTTAAATGACAAAAAACGTTTTTTAAACTCCGGTTTGAGTTTAGCAGATAAACCGATAGCCCGGCAATGTTTTTTTATCCGTATCGACTTTCTCGAAAATTAAGGGTGCCTGCATGACAAAAAATTCAGGTTCCATGTCACCTTAATTTTTATATTCAAGAATTGCTCAAATATAGGTTATAATAACTGGCAAATAACGACCTGAATAAAATATTGCGGAGGCATGTTAATGAAAAAAACCATCTTCATCTTCATTATATTAGCCTGTCTTGTCATACCCATATCTTCAAATGCCGGCACAGAAGAGCCGGAAAGTAAAATAAAGACACGGACTGAATTATCTTTTGTACAGACATCCGGTAATACAAACACACAGACATTCTCTGTAAAGTTAGAGGCAAAAA
Organism: bacterium; assembly: GCA_036244995.1. Taxonomy (GTDB): domain Bacteria; phylum Nitrospirota; class Thermodesulfovibrionia; order Thermodesulfovibrionales; family JdFR-85; genus BMS3Bbin07. Next base: position 17,856 of record BTTF01000038.1, read on the forward strand.
AAGAGGGAATCAAGAACAGATATTTTATAACTTCAAAGGCTCTGTATGCAAGAGAGGACGGCAGGGAGACCTCAAACCAATCATCAATAGACGGCAGGTGGGAAAGGATACTCACAGAAAGATTATTCGGCCTCCTGACTTCAGGTTTTTCCATGGATAAATTCTCGGGTTATGAATACAGGTTGTACGGTGGCCCGGGTCTGGGTTATGACCTGATAAAGACCGACCGGCACGTGCTGCAGTCGCTCCTCTCCCTTATATACAGTTATGATGAGTTTTCAGTAGGGAATGTAAGCTCTGACAGCTACCTTACAGGAAAGGTTACTCTCAAATATGAGTGGAAAATACTTGAAAACCTGAAATTCAAGGAAAAGCTGGACTACTCCGTCTCATTCAAGGATACGGATAATTTCTTTATAGATTCGGCAACCTCGGTAGAGACAAAGATTCACCGTGCACTCTCGCTTGGTATCAGTTACGTTGTAAACTATCAGAACCTGCTGCCCTCCCCGGAAATTCAACATACGGACACAACGTTCCTGACCACCCTGATTATTGATTTTTAGCGCATAATGGAGATGCCCTGCCTAATACTTCCCGATAATAGCTTCGAGCTTCAGCACTATCCCCGGGATCGATGAAAATCCCTCATCACTTGGGAAGGAAACCCTGGGGGAGACCTCATAGAAAATCCAGTTTCTCCAAATCCTCTGGCGGTACCTCATCTGCAATACAATCTCCTCCAGCCTGTTGTTCGGCCGCGTCTGGAAATCGTTGATCCATTCATAGCTGAGCACGCGCCTGGAACTCAGGTACTGGAAAACGTATAGATTCAGGTTATAAAAAAAACCGTCCCTGTGTTCAAACCATGACCCGTCAGCAGTGGTGCGGAAAAAGAACCTGTTGGAGACAGGCCTTTCCAGGTCGATAAGGGTTCTGGTTTCAAGGCCTTCATCGGCAAGCCATTTCAGGGACTGTGTGAACCGGAAAATCCACGTATCAAGTTTGACCTGATGCCTGTAACGGCCTTCTGTATAAAACACGGGCCTTGTATGGCTGAACCGTAATCCGATGTTTGCCGAGATGTTACGTCGCAAAGTCTCTTTCAACTTGTACTGAAGGGATAGAATCAGGTTTTGTTTGCCGGTGCTTTCAAATTCCTCCCTCCTGTCCTCTGTTGTCGTGTTATCCGGGCTGAGGTAATTATCCGGTTCTCCTGAAATCAACAGGTTCAGTCTTTTTTGCAATTTTGGAAGGGAAAGCCTGAAGCTGGTCTTGATATCAAAGGCAGGTTTGGCTCCTTTTTCCACAAGGGAGTAAAGCTTGATCCTTAACCGCGTCCTGTTCTCTTCGGCAACGGTCCTGTCACTATCAAAGAATGAATCAAGCCAGTCCGCAATACCAAGAATATCTTCCGACAAATTCCTGTGATACCGGTCTAATATTGTGTCAACTTCAGATGTCGACTCAGGGGTTTTACCCGCGGGAACCTCTGTTTGTGCGCAGGCCTCTGAAAGGATTAATTGATTGAAGACCGGAAAACCTGTCCCGATCGGGATAAAGGCAATGATTGCAACCACCGTGTAGAGGGTTGCAACAGAAATATATCTCCTGCCCGAAGAATACAACTAAAAAAAACCCTTCCGGGAAGACATAACGGTCTCCCATATCCTCATTCCGAGGCTTTCTATATAATCCCGGTTCTCAAGATTCTTTCGCCACTCAGGGGGAATACCGTCAACTCCCCACCAGGCCCCGGCAATTGCCCCGGTCATGGCTCCGATGGTATCCGTATCTCCACCAAGGCTCACTGCATAAATCAGGGTTTCTTTAAAGCTGGAACCGGCCAAAAA
>BTTF01000039.1:0-19605 GCA_036244995.1 bacterium
GTGGAGATGGTGATGCCCGGAGATAACGTGAATGTAGAGGTAGAGTTGATAACGACCGTGGCAATGGAAGAGGGAGTAAGGTTTGCGATAAGGGAAGGTGGCCGTACTGTAGGCGCTGGTGTTGTTACTAAGATAATTGAGTAGGGAGATTATGAACCAGAAGATAAGGATAAAATTAAGGGCATACGATCACAGGATACTTGACCAGTCAGTTAAGGAGATAGTAGATACTGCTCAGAGGACGGGGGCAAGAATTGCAGGCCCTGTGCCGCTTCCAACAAGGATTCATAAGGTGACGGTATTGCGGTCACCACATGTAGATAAAAAGTCGAGAGAGCAGTTTGAGATAAGGACACATAAAAGGTTGATAGATATTTATGACCCTACTCCACAGACGGTTGATGAGCTCATGAAGCTCGAGCTGGCTGCCGGTGTGGATGTGGAGATAAAGCTATGACGGGAATCCTTGGGAGAAAGCTCGGGATGACTCAGATATTTGACGAAAAAGGCAAGGTAATCCCTGTCACGGTTGTGGAGGCTGGTCCGTGCCGGGTGATACAGGTAAAGACAAAAGAGCGTGATGGCTATGAGACGCTACAGGTTGGATATGAAGAGATCAAGAAGCTCAAGAAGGTTACCAGGCCGGTGTCGGGGCACTTTAAGAAGGCAGGAGTTTCCCCCTGCAGGATATTGCGGGAGATTCCAATGAGTGAACTTGGTGTTGGAGATGTCATAACAATAGACAGGTTTCAGAAGGGTGACAAGGTAGTTGCCATAGGTGTCTCAAAGGGAAAGGGTTTTCAGGGAGTAATGAAGAGATTGGGGTATAGCGGTGGTCCGGGATCGCATGGTTCCATGTTTAACAGGGCTCCGGGTTCAATTGGTGGCAGCTCTTTTCCATCGAGGGTCTGGAAGAACACAGGTATGCCCGGACGCATGGGTGGACGAAGAGTTACGGTCAGGAATCTTGCCGTGGTTGATGTAAAACCGGATCAGAATCTGATTTTAATAATGGGTGCGCTTCCGGGACCTGTCGGCGGATATATAGAGATCAGGAAGGATGATTGAAAATGCCTGAGATAGAGATAAGAGATAAAAACAATAATGTAGTAGAGAAGGTGCCGGTTTCAGAGGATATATTCGGCCTGGAGGTCAGAACAGGCCTGCTCCATGAGGCTGTAGTCAACTATCTTGCCAATCAGAGGCAGGGTACTCATGCCGCAAAGACACGCGGAATGGTACGTGGTGGAGGAAAGAAGCCCTGGAAGCAGAAGCATACGGGAAGGGCAAGGCATGGCAGCATAAGGTCTCCCCTGTGGAAGGGGGGTGGAGTTGTTTTCGGGCCGCAACCAAGGGATTACAGTTATAAAATGACGAGGAAACAGAGAAGGCTGGCCATGAAGACGGCCCTGAGTGTAAAGCTGAGGGATGGCGAACTTATAGTAGTTGACTCTATAGAGCTTGACAGGCCAAGGACAAAAGATATAGTTGCCCTGCTGAATGGGTTGGGAATTGATGGCAAGTCTGTGCTGATAGTTGTTCCGGAGAAGGATTCCAATGTCTATCTTTCAGCGAAAAATATCCCAAGGGCAAATGTTGCAAGGGCGGCTGATATAAATACTTACGACCTGCTTGTACATAATTATGTTCTGATGACAAGGGATGCGCTGAAGAAGGTACAGGAGGTTGGAGAATGAGAGACGTTTACGATATTTTAAAGAAGCCGGTTTTTACAGAGAAGGCTACTTATTTAAAGGAAACAAGTGGTAAGCTGATAGTCGAGGTCGATAGAAGGGCTAATAAGGTAGAGATAAGGAAGGCGTTTGAAGAAGTTTTTAAGGTTAAGGTTGTGAAGGTTGCAACAATAAATGTTCGTGGAAAGAAAAAGAAGTGGGGTCGTTCCGTGGGCTGGTCTTCGGCAATGAAGAAGGCGGTTGTTACCCTTAAGAAGGGTGAAAAGCTTGATTTTATAGAAGGGGTTTAATGATTTGTTGTTGAAAGTGGTAAAACGGGACATGTAGATATGTATTTCATGGCTTTTGTAATTTTCAATTTTGAATTTAAGGAGTAGAGATGGGAATCAGAATATATAAACCAACATCACCAGGCAGAAGATTCATGTCGGTTGCTGATTACAGTGAACTGACAACAGACAAGCCGTATATGCCGCTGTGTGTGTCTCTCAAGAAACGGGGTGGCCGGAATAACCAGGGCAGGGTGACGGCCTGGCAGAGGGGTGGTGGAAACAGGAGGCTTTACAGGATTGTCGATTTTAAAAGAGACAAGTTCGGTGTGCCGGCAACAGTGGAGACCATAGAGTACGACCCTAACAGGACAGCAAGGATTGCATTGTTAAAATATGCAGATGGTGAACGTAGATATATGCTGGCACCAAATGGTATCAAGGTTGGAGACCAGGTGGTGGCCGGACCGGAGGCGGAGATCAAGACAGGAAATGCCTTGCCATTGAAGAACCTGCCACTTGGTACTTTTATACATAATATTGAGTTAAGGCATGGACAGGGGGGCAAGCTCATCAGGAGTGCGGGGACTCAGGCCCAGCTTGTTGCAAAGGATAAAAAATATGCACAGATAAAGCTTGGTTCCGGAGAGGTGAGGCTGGTGCCTGTAAATTGCATGGCGACAGTAGGTCAGGTCAGTAATGTGGATCATGAGAATATAAACTATGGTAAGGCCGGGAGAAAGCGCTGGGTTGGCAGGAGGCCAAGTGTCAGAGGTGTGGCAATGAACCCGGTAGACCATCCCCTTGGAGGTGGTGAAGGGAAGAGTTCCGGTGGCAGGCCGGCGTGCTCACCCTGGGGTAAGCCTGAGGGTGTAAAGACCAGGAAGAATTACAAAACTGATAAATTGATCATAAAGAAGAGAAGAAAATGAAGAGAGTAGGGGTTTTAATGCAAGAAAAAACATGGTTAAATAACCGGCTTGCAAGCTGGAGTCAATGTAAAGGAGGCGTAAGTGCCAAGGTCTCTTAAAAAAGGTCCATTTGTTGATGTAAAGTTAATGAAGAAGGTTCAGGTGATGATCGATACCGGAGAGAAAAGAATAATCAAGACCTGGTCCCGCAGGTCCACCATACTGCCTGAGTTTGTAGGCTTGACGTTTGCAGTTCATAATGGAATGAAGTTTATTCCTGTATACGTTTCCGAAAATATGGTGGGGCATAAACTGGGTGAGTTTTCACGTACGAGAACTTACAAGGGGCATGCAGGGAACGAAAGGACTACAAGGGTGAAGGGTTAAAATGTCTATGGAATCAAGGGCAAAGCTGAGATACGCAAGGATTACACCAAGAAAGGCCAGAAGGGTAATTGACCTTATACGGGGCAAAAAAGCCGGAGATGCAATGATTGCCCTGCGGTTTATGCCTTACAGGGGGGCGCAGTTTGTAGAGAAGCTGCTTCGTTCTGCAATGGCCAATGCGGAGCAGAAGGAAGTCGATGTTCCGGAGGATATGACAGTAGTTACGGCCTATGTTGATGAGGGCCCCGTGATGAAGAGGCTTTTCCCAAGGGCAATGGGAAGGGCAAATATTATAAAGAAGAAGTCGTGTCATATAACCATAGTGCTTGCAGAGGAGGAGTAAATTTGAATGTTAAACTTTTAATGTTGAATGTTAAATTGTTCCCGGTTTTTAATTCATCATTCAACATTCATAATTCAACATTAAATCCGGGGGTGCATTTTGGGACATAAAACTCATCCCGTAGGTAACAGAATCGGGATAATCAGGACATGGGAATCAAGATGGTTTTTAAAGCAGGGATATGCAAAGCAACTTCATGAAGACCTGCAGATCAGAAAGCACATTAAGGGGAAACTTTATCATGCAGGAGTCTCAAGGATTGAGATAGAGAGGGTTGGTGAAAGAGAGGGTCAGAAGGTCAGAATCGCCATTCATACTGCAAGGCCGGGTATTATCATAGGTAAGAAGGGAGCAGAGGTGGAGAGGCTGAAGAAGGATCTGGAGGCCATGATTGGAAAGCAGGTTGCCATTGATATAAAAGAGGTAAGAAAGCCGGAGCTTGATGCTCAGTTGGTGGCGGAAAACATTGCGATGCAGCTGGAGAAGAGGGTTGCATACAGAAGGGCGATGAAGAAGGCCGTTGGTTCAGCCATGAGGTTCGGGTCCCAGGGTATAAGGGTCCATTGTGCCGGCCGGCTTGCAGGGGCTGAGATTGCCAGAAAAGAATGGTATAGAGACGGACGTGTTCCGTTGCACACCTTTCGTGCAGATATAGACTATGGTTTTGCAGAGGCAAGGACAACGTATGGTGTAATAGGTGTAAAGGTCTGGATGTATAAAGGTGAAGTCCTGAGTGGTACCCGTTAGTTACCGGTCGCCGGATATCAGTTGCCGGCTTTGGAGACGACAGGTGACAGATGAAATAAAGGAGTTATAAGCTATGTTAATGCCAAAGAAAGTTAAATTTCGAAAGACCCAAAAGGGCAATATGAGAGGAAAGGCATATAGGGGATCCGATGTATCTTTCGGACAATACGGGCTCAAGGCCCTTGAACCGGGATGGATAACAAGCAGGCAGATAGAGGCTGCGAGGGTTGCAATTACAAGGCATGTGAAGAGGGGCAGCAAGCTCTGGATAAGGATATTTCCGGACAAGCCGATTACAAAAAAGCCTGCCGAGACGAGGATGGGAAAAGGAAAGGGAAATCTTGAGTACTGGGTTGCAGTGATTAAGCCCGGTCGAATTCTGTACGAGATGTCGGGAGTGTCTGAAGATGTTGCAAGGGAGGCCCTCAGGTTGGCTTCACATAAATTGCCTGTAGCTACGAAGTTTGTAAAGAAAGAGGAGGCTGTGCTTTGAAAGCTTCCGACTTGAGAAACATGACGGCTGAGGAACTCCGGCAAAAAGAGAAGGAATTGAGAAAAGAGCTCTTTAATCTTAGGTTTCAGCAGGCAACGGGTGAAATTCAGAACCCTAAGAGGATTAGCATAGTAAGAAAGAGTATTGCAAGGATTCTGACTATAATTACAGAGAAGGAAAAACAGAAAACTGCTTGATTTCATTACGGTAATTATGAAGAATAAAAACTGAAATATTATTATGTATTTACTGATAATATATAAACGATAAGGAGTAAAAGAGGTAGACATGCCAAGAAAAGTCTTTGTTGGTAAGGTAATAAGTGACAAAATGGATAAGACTGTGACTGTGGCAGTTACGCGACAGTATAAACACCAGCTTTATAAGAAGATTATCAAGAGGGTATCCAAATTTAAGGCACATGATGAGGATAACCGTTGCAAGTCCGGCGATACAGTCAGGATTCTTGAGTCAAGACCGTTAAGCAAGACTAAACGATGGGTTATTGTAGACGTACTGAAAAAGGAAAGTTAGAGTCGTTATACAAAAGCTCGGGGAAACGATAATAGAATAACAGGTCTTGTTTTTTTTCTTTTTCGTATTTTCAGATTTCCGTATAACGTAAAACGAAATTCGGGAGTGATAGGAAGATGATACAGGTACAGAGCATTCTTGAAGTAGCAGATAACTCGGGGGCCAAAAGGGTAATGTGTATAAGGGTACTTGGGGGCTCACAAAGAAGATATGCAAGAGTTGGGGATGTTATAGTCGTGAGTGTAAAGGAGGCGGTTCCCAACAGTAACGTAAAAAAGGGTTCCAAGGCAAAGGCTGTTGTGGTGAGGACGAAGAAGGAGACCCGGCGACCGGATGGTACTTATATAAGGTTTGACCAGAATGCCTGTGTGCTGATAAATGCACAGGGTGAGCCGGTTGGAACCAGGGTGTTCGGCCCTGTGGCAAGAGAGTTAAGGTGGAAGGAATTTACCAAGATTGTGTCGTTGGCACCTGAGGTGTTATAGAATGTCGGTGCAGGCGCTCAGTGTGAGCAGGAACCATTCACAGTTGCTGACACTGAATAATATGGAGGAAAAATGGGGTTAAAGATAAAGAAAAGCGATAAGGTGATCGTGATATCCGGAAAAGAGAAAGGAAAGCAGGGCAAAATCCTTTCGATTATACCGAAGAAAAACCGTGTAATAGTTCAAAGTGTAAATATGATAAAGAGACATATGAAGCCGTCAAGACAGTACTCACAGGGGGGCATAATAGAAAAAGAAGGCGCTCTTCATATATCGAAGATTATGCTTGTATGTCCGAGATGTCAGAAACCTTCCCGTATCAGTAACCATATTCTTGATGATGGACGCAAGGTAAGGCTTTGTAAGAGATGTAAGGAGGTAATAGACCGGTAATGGCTGAGAACAAATATACTCCAGGACTGAAAGAGAAATATTCTAAAGAGGTGATTCCTCAGTTGATGAAGGACTTGTCCTGTAAAAATGTGATGCAGGTGCCGAAACTTGAAAAAATTGTCCTTAATGTGGGACTCGGGGAGGCGATGCAGAACATTAAACTCCTTGATGCAGCGCAGAAGGAACTTACCATGATATCGGGACAGAAGGCCGTTATAACAAAGGCAAAAAAGTCCATAGCAGGATTTAAGCTGAGAAAGGGGATGCCTATAGGTTGCAAGGTTACACTCAGGGGTGACCGGATGTATGATTTTCTTAACAAACTTATAAGCATCGCCATACCCCAGATCAGGGACTTCAGGGGGCTTACTACAAAGTCCTTTGACGGCAGGGGAAATTATGCAATGGGTGTTAAAGAGCAATATATATTCTCCGAGATAGACTACGAAAAGGTTGATATGGTTCACGGGTTTGATATTATAATATGCACAACTGCCAAAACTGATGGAGAGGGTAAGGCACTGTTGAGACATCTTGGAATGCCTTTTAAGAATTAAGGACAAACTCGCAGTGTAGCATACATGCAAGGAGTGATTAAGATATGGCCAAGAAGTGTTTAGTTGAGAAGAGTAATAGAACACCGAGATACAAAGTCAGGGCATATAACAGATGCCTTATCTGTGGCAGGCCCAGAGGATATTTGAGACGGTTTGCCATGTGCCGGATCTGTTTCAGGACGCTGGCACATCAGGGACTAATCCCTGGAGTAACAAAATCAAGTTGGTAGGAGAGAGGCATGTTAACTGACCCAGTTGCTGATATGCTGACAAGGATCAGGAATGCCACCATGGTCAGGGCTGAGAAGGTGGATATTCCCGCGTCACGCATGAAGTTGGAAATAGCCAAGATACTCAAGGAAGAAGGGTTTATCAGGGCATATAAGATTATCAAGGACAAAAAACAGGGGGTTCTCAGGATCTCCTTAAAATATGTTGACGGGCAGAGTATCATCTCCGGGCTGAAGAGGGTGAGTAAGCCCGGCAAGAGGGTCTATGTTGGCTACAGAGAGGTACCGGTTGTTATGGCAGGAGTAGGGCTGGCAATACTCTCAACACCTAAAGGCATCAAGAGTGACAAGACCTGCAAATGGGATAAGCTCGGTGGAGAACTTCTCTGTCATGTCTGGTAAATTCAGTCATAAGGCATTGGACCTTTCTATTTCGGGACCGGTTAATGTCAAGGTGACAAACATACTTGTAAGCGAGGAGAATTAAGGGATGTCAAGGATAGGAAGAAAACCTGTAGAGATACCGAAGAGTGTGGATGTGAAGGTTGAGGGAACCCTTATCGAGGTAAAGGGACCAAAGGGTGAGCTTCGCTGGAATTTCCCGTCTTCCATGAATCTCAATATAGAGAAGGACAGTATCCTGGTTTCAAGACCTGATGATACAAAGCAAAAGAAGGCGCTTCATGGACTCACGAGGAGCCTTATTGCCAATATGATAGAGGGTGTAAGTGCGGGGTATAAAAAAGAGATGGAGATTGTCGGGATCGGATACAAGGTGGAGCCAAAAGGTAAAACACTTGTTTTTTCCCTTGGATATTCGCATCCTGTTGAATTCATACTGCCTGAAGGTGTATCTGCTGAGGTTGACCATAAAGCCCGGCCTGTTAAGGTTACGCTTATGGGTTATGACAAACAGCTTGTTGGTCAGGTGGCAGCAAATATCCAGGCCCTGAGGCCGCCGGATGCATATAAGGGAAAAGGGATACGCTACGCAGGCGCGAGGCTCAAACTTAAACCCGGTAAGGCAGGTAAGAAGTAAGGAGCAGGCCGAAATCCTGCTGAATTTGAGTTTAATAGTACTTAATGTATACTGTATAATATGCTGTACTTAAATAAATGCGGAGGTTTTCTGAGTTGAGAAGAACAAGAAGAGAAGCAAGAGAGAGGAGAAGCAACAGGGTAAGAAAAAAGGTCTTTGGAATGCCGGAAAGGCCGAGACTTGCTGTATATGGTTCACTGAATCATATATATGTCCAGATTGTTGACGATATGAAGGGAAATACCCTGATTGCAGCTTCGACACGTGACAAGGAGATGCAGGACCTGTCAACTCATGGTGGAAATATCGAGGCTGCAACGAAAGTGGGTGGACTCCTGGCAAAGAGGGCCGTAGAGAAAGGTATAAAGAAGGTGGTCTTTGACAGGGGTGGCTTCAAGTTTCATGGCAGGATCAAGGCGCTTGCAGATGCTGCGAGAGAAGGCGGTCTGGAATTTTAGATATTGAAGATTGGCGATTGAATATTGAAAATGTGGTTGATTCAGGAAAACAGCTATAATTGAAACGATTGTTGTTTTAAAAAGATAAGGACATTTATGATGTATGTCCCTTTTTAATTTTTCAATCGTCAATAATCAATGAGCAAACCAAAAAGGAGGAATGGTGCAGAGGATTAACCCGTCAGAGCTGGAAATACAGGAAAAGGTAATCTTTATCAATAGAGTTTCCAAGGTGGTCAAGGGAGGACGGAGGTTTTCCTTTACAGCCCTTGTTGCAATAGGTGATGGTAACGGTACGGTTGGGCTTGGCAAAGGCAAGGCCTCGGAGGTTCCGGAGGCCATAAGGAAGGCAATAGAGCAGGCCAAGAAAAAACTCATAAAATTTCCTCTTAAGAATGGCACTATACCATATGACATAATAGGAAAGTTCAGTGCAGGAGAAGTCTTGATAAAGCCTGCACCAAAGGGTACCGGTGTAATTGCCGGAGGAGCTGTAAGGGCAGTGCTTGAGGTTTCAGGTGTTGAAAATATAGTTGCCAAGTCCATCAGAAGTCATAATCCGTTTAATGAGGCAAAGGCAACACTGAATGGACTTGTGAGTCTTAAAGACCCTGAAGTCGTGAGAAAATTGAGGGGGAAGTCATCTGAGGAAGAGATCAGGGAGGCCCGGAAGAATGCTTAGGATAAAGCTGAAGAGAAGCTATATCGGTAACCCCGAGAAATTGAGAAGAGTGCTCAGGAGCCTCGGACTGAGAAGGATAGGACAAACTGTCGTGCACCCTGACGTTCCTGTTATAAGGGGAATGGTTAATAAGGTTCCGCACCTTATAGATGTTGAAGAATCCAAAGGTGAATGAAGATTGAAGACAGTAGATTTGAAACGGAGGTATTGTAATGAAAATAGATGACTTAAAGCCTGCTGACGGGAGCAGAAAGAGGAGTAAGAGGATCGGCAGGGGACCAGGCTCAGGACACGGAAAGACCTCCTGTAAAGGACACAAGGGACAAAAAGCCCGTTCCGGGGGTACGAAGGGGCCGGGTTTTGAGGGGGGACAGATGCCCTTGCAGAGGAGACTTCCCAAGCGGGGTTTCAGTAATGCGCCGTTCAGAAAGGAATTCGCTATAACAAACCTGAAGGTTCTTTCAAATATAGAAGATGCCGATACTATAACCCCGGAGTTGTTGCTTGAGAGAGGGATATTAAAGGATGTTAAAGATGGACTGAAGATTCTCGGAGATGGTGAACTGTCCAGGCCGTTGATTGTTAGGGCACATGCTTTCAGCTCTTCTGCCACACAGAAAATAAATGCTTCCGGCGGGAAGGCCGAGGTGATATAGTTGGGAGCACTCTCTTCTTTTCAGAATATATTCAAGATCGAAGAACTTAAAAACAGAATCCTGTTTACCCTTGTCCTGCTTGCAGTATACAGAATGGGTGCACACATCCCCACACCTGGAATCAATGGTGAGGAACTGAGCAAGTTTCTGACCGCAAGGGGTGGGGCGCTTATGAATTTCTTTGATATCTTCTCGGGCGGCGCTCTCTCAAGGGTGACCATTTTTGCCCTTGGTATCATGCCTTATATCAGCGCATCCATTATCCTTCAACTGCTCACGGTTGTAATCCCGGCTATCGGCAAACTTGCAAAGGAAGGGGAAGAGGGAAGAAAGAAGATAGTAACATATACGAGATACGGCACTGTCCTTATCAGTATTGTTCAGTCCTTTGGTATAGCAGTAGGGCTTGAGAGCATGGCACAGGGGGCCTTTATTCAGCACCCCGGCTGGAGCTTCCGGTTAATGACCATGATAACACTTACTGCGGGCACTGCCTTTATAATGTGGCTTGGTGAGCAGATAACCGAACGGGGGATAGGTAACGGAATATCCCTGATAATCTTTGCCGGTATCGTGGCACAGCTGCCGAATGCCATAGTAAGTACTGTAAGGCTTGTAAGCGCTGGAGAGCTTTCCATAATATTCCTCATCATCCTGGTGGCTATGATGGTTTTTGTTGTCGGGGCCATAATTTTCATAGAAAAGGGGGAGAGGAAGATTCCCGTGCAGTATGCAAAGAGGGTTGTGGGCAGAAAGGTCTACGGTGGCCAGTCAACGCACCTCCCGCTGAAAGTAAACACCGCAGGTGTTATACCGCCGATATTTGCCTCATCAATTATCATGTTTCCGGCTACAATTGCAGGATTTATCTCAATCCCCTGGGTTCAGTCATTTGCAAGGCAACTTTCTCCGGGGACTGTTTCCTATACGATTATATTTGTAACCATGATTATATTTTTCAGTTATTTTTACACTGCTATAGTCTTCAACCCGGTTGATGTGGCCGACAACCTGAAGAAGTATGGAGGGTTCATCCCCGGTATCAGACCAGGGCAGAAAACGGCTGAATATCTATACAGGGTTTTGTCGAGGTTGACCTTTATTGGTGCAATTTATCTCTCCGTTGTATGTGTCTTGCCGACAATTTTGATAAAACAGTTTAACGTTCCCTTTTATTTTGGAGGAACTTCACTCCTGATTGTTGTTGGCGTGGCACTTGATACGGTTTCCCAGATAGAATCACATCTGATAACGCGTTCGTATGAAGGGTTCCTCAGAAAAGGCAAGGCGAGGGGCAGGAAGGGGTAGTACAGTATGCAGGGCGTGATTATTACGTGATTATAATAAAATCAAGGGATGAGATAAAGAAGATGGTGAAGGCCTCCGAGATTGTTGCCGAAGCCATTTTAGCAATAAAGGGAGTTATAGCCCCCAATGTTACAACCAGGGAGCTTGAGCAGATAGCCGAGGAGGCTATAAAGAGTCGGGGGGGGAAACCGGCCTTTAAGGGTTACAGGGGATATCCTGCAAGTATCTGTGCCTCTGTAAACAGTGAGGTTGTTCACGGAATACCGTCAGCCGGTGTAAGACTTAAGGAAGGTGATATTGTCAGCATTGACCTTGGAGTGATATATAAGGGATTCATTGGTGATGCCGCAGTCACTGTACCTGTCGGACAAATCCCGCCTGAAACCGAGAGGTTGCTCAGGATAACAGAGCAGGCCCTTTATATGGGCATTGAGAAGGCGACGCCCAATAACCGCGTATCGGATATATCAAATGCCATACAGCGATTCGTGGAATCCAACGGGTATTCTGTAGTCAAGGCATTTGTGGGCCATGGTGTGGGGAGGTCTCTGCATGAAGAACCACAGATTCCAAATTTTGGTCCTCCCGGCAAGGGGCCGGTATTAAGAGAAGGAATGACCCTTGCCATTGAACCAATGGTGAATGTAGGAACCTACAAGGTGAATATACTGGAAGACGGATGGACAACGAAGACGGCGGATGGTAAGCTTTCTGCACATTTTGAACATACGGTGCTTGTAGCAAAAAATCATCCCAAAATATTGACTAAATGGGCTTGAAGGGGGTATAATTTAAGTTTAAATGCCAAAGGAAGAAAACATAGAAGTCCATGGGACAGTTGTAGAAGCGCTTCCAAATGCCACGTTCAAGGTCGAACTCGATAACGGGCAGACCATACTTGCTTATATTTCCGGCAAGATGAGGATACATTATATAAAGATATTGCCTGGTGACAAGGTGCTGGTGGAGCTGTCACCATACGACCTTACAAAAGGAAGGATTACATACAGATATAAATAAAGTTACGAGTTTCAAGTTATGCCTTGCGGGGTTAATAAAATAGAAGCAGGACCCGCGTACGTAACCTGTACCTCGTAATGATTTTTGGGAGGATGCATGAAAGTCAGGGCTTCAGTAAAACCAATATGCGCTAAATGTAAGGTAATAAAGAGAAAGGGTGTTGTCAGGATAATCTGTGAAAATCCTAAACACAAGCAGAGACAGGGATAAGGAGGTATAATGGCAAGGATTGCTGGGGTAGACTTACCCAAGAATGAAAGGGTTGAGATAGGGTTGACAAGGATAATGGGAATTGGGAGGTCACTATCCAGGAAGATACTTGATGAAACCGGGATAAACCCTGATACACGAGTCAGAGCCCTCCGCGATGATGAGATAGTAAATATCCGCTCTGTTATAGACAGGGACTATAAGGTTGAGGGTGAACTCAGGAAAGAGACTTCCATGAATATAAAGCGGTTAATGGACATTGGTTGCTACCGTGGTATCAGACACAGGATGGGATTGCCGGTAAGGGGGCAGCGGACAAAGACAAACGCACGTACAAGAAAAGGACCCAAGAAGACCGTGGTTGGAAAAAAGAAGGGAGGTAAATAATAATGGCTAAACATAAAAAGGGTCCAAAAAAGGAGAAGAAACACATACCCTATGGTGTAGCTCACGTCCAGACAACTTTTAATAATACGATTGTCACCATTACGGATAAAGGCGGTAACGTTGTTTCATGGGCCACTGCTGGCAGTATAGGATTTAAGGGATCAAGAAAGGGCACTCCTTATGCTGCTCAGATAGCGGCGGAGAATGCAACAAGGAGGGCCATTGATATGGGAATGAGACAGATCGATGTTTATATAAAGGGGCCCGGTGCCGGAAGGGAATCAGCCATCAGGGCGATACAGGCAACAGGCCTGGAGATTAATATCATAAGGGATGTTACCCCGGTTCCTCATAATGGGTGCAGGCCTCCAAAGAGGAGGAGGGTATAAATGGCAAGGTATACGGATTCATTATGTCGGTTATGCAGAAGGGAGGGAGACAAGCTTTTTCTTAAGGGGGATCGATGTTACGCGGATAAATGTGCCTTTGAGAGGAGAAAATACGTGCCGGGACAGCATGGCACGAGAAGGACCAAGATAAGCGATTACGGACTTCAATTGAGAGAAAAGCAGAAGGTTAAGAGGATATACGGGGTACTTGAAAGACAGTTCAGAAATTATTTTCATGAGGCCCAGAGAAAAAGAGGTGTTACGGGAGAGCTGTTGTTGCAGTTTCTTGAACTGAGACTTGATAATATAGTTTACCGTCTTGGTTTTGCGTCAAACAGACGGCAGGCGAGGCAGATTGTCAATCACAGGCATATTCTTGTCAATGGCAGGGTTACCGACATAGCTTCATTCAGGGTGAAAGTAGGTGATGTCATAGAAGTAAAAGAGGCAAGGCGGGGTATTCCACTGATTGAGGAGAGTCTTTCAAAGGTTGAACACAGGGGATTACCTGAGTGGCTTGAACTGGATGCCGATAATTTCAGGGGCAAACTGATCAGCATACCCTCAAGAGAAGCAATAGGTCTGGATGTTAAGGAAAACCTGATTGTAGAGTTGTATTCAAAATAAGACCTGTATTTAAGATAAATACGATAATTTGAAAACACGAAAATACGAGAGTACGTTTATATTTACGTATAACGTATAACGAAAAGGGAGGCCCAATGAGCTTGAAGATAAGAGGCTTTCAGTTTCCTGAGACGATAGCCTTCGACGAAGAGACCCTTACCAGCACATACGGTAAGCTTATAGCGGAACCATTAGAGCGTGGGTATGGTACTACCCTTGGTAATTCACTGCGGAGGGTCCTGCTTTCCTCTATTGAGGGGGCAGCGGTTACCCAGGTGAGGATACCGGGAGTATTGCATGAGTTTTCCACGATTAAAGGTGTTAAGGAAGACATGGTTGACGTTATACTCAACCTCAAGAAGATCAGGTTTAAGATTTATGGTGACGGTAAGAAGGTTGCAAGGATAGACGTTACAGGGCCGAAGGATGTTACAGGCGCCGACATTCAATGTGAGGCGAATCTGGAAGTTCTCACTACGGATTTACCTGTTGTTACAGTTGACAGGAATACGGAGTTTCATGCTGAACTCTATGTATCCAAAGGAAAGGGCTATGTTCTTTCAGAGATGAATAAGGAGAAGGAGCAGCCCGTAGATATCATAGCTATCGATAGTGTATACAGTCCTGTCCGGAAAGTGAATTTCCGGGTTGAAAAGGCAAGGGTTGGCAGGGCAACGGATTATGACAGGCTTGTGCTCGAGGTATGGACAGACGGAAGCCTCACCCCGAAGAATGCCATAACCAGGGCTTCGAGTGTACTTATTGACCATCTCGACCTCTTTATTTTTGACGAGTCGGAAGAGATGTCCGAGGAGGTATCACTTGATGTGGGGGATGTGTATGATGTAGGCAGTTCGGATTTTAACCGGAATCTCCTGAGGCCCGTGGATGAACTTGAGCTCTCTGTGCGGTCTTACAATTGTCTTAAAAATGCCGACATAAAAACCATAGCCGATCTGGTACAGAGGACTGACCTGGAGATGTTAAAGACAAAGAATTTCGGCAGAAAATCACTTAATGAAATCAAGGAAATCCTCAGAACTATGGGACTTAACTTCGGAATGAAGATCGATCCCGACGTTCTGGAAAAGTATCAGACAGAGGGAGGTACGGTAAAAGATGCGTCACAGGGTTCATAAAAAGAATTTCGGCAGAAATACACTTCAGAGGAAGGCGCTTTTCAGAAACCTGATGGTCGATCTCTTTATGCATGAACGTATTGAGACCACGGTAGCCAAGGCCAAGGTAATAAGGTCACTTGCGGAAAAAGTGGTCACCCTCGGCAAGAGGGGAGACCTTCATTCAAAGAGGACGGCGCTGGCATATGTGCCTAACAGGGCTGCGATTGCAAAATTGTTCAGTGAGATAGCCCCGAGGTTCAGTAAAAGAAACGGCGGCTATCTGAGAGTTGTCAAGACAAGAACGAGGTTGAAGGATCAGGCGCCGCTGGCAGTGCTTGAATTTGTGGATTATGAAGAGAAACAAGTTGAACAAAAGACCACCAAAAAGGGCAAGGACTCATGAGTAATTTGTTTTTGACCCTTGGAATTATAATTGCAATATGGATTCTGCTGCAGACCGTCCTGCCGAAGATCGGATTACGTACCTGAGCACCGGATACCAGGGAGACGTGTTCTCCTGCTTCCAGTACTCCTGAAGAGAGCAAAGAGAAGGTGGATAAGTAAATACAGGATTCAGAATATCCTTTTAATTTTGTGCTGCGGTTTGCAGTATGTTATCCTACTTTTTTCTCTTAAGGCCGTATTTTTTGGAAATCCTCAGCAGGAGATTCTCCGAAGATCCAAAAAAAGATTTTTTGTTGTTTTCTGTTTTAAGTATTCCCTCAAGAGCCCTTTCATTTGAAGCTGAGAGTTCAAGAGCCCTTTTAAAGGAGCTCTGAGCCCTTGCCTTAAAGCCAAGCATCAGAAAAACATGACCGAGTTCGGCAATATAATCGGCTTTTTGTGGATTAAGTTTAACGGCTTCATTAATAGCCTTTGCTGCATCCTTGAACCTGTTCAGTTTGCTGAGTGTAAGGCCGTGATAGTAGTGATAACTTGCTGTGGAGCTGTCAAAATAGACTGCCTGGGCAAACAGGGTTGCTGCATCGGTGTAATTCCTTATCATCAGTAATGTCCTTCCCTGATTAAACCTTGCCTTGGCCATTTCGTCCTTTGAAGCAGGTTTTCCGGATTTAACAGAAAGAGACGTATCGTATTCCCGCCTGTTTGCCTCGTCGGAAAGGGTTTCATATGCCTCTGTAGCATATGAAAAAATTGTATTTATTTTTTCCTTGATATCGTCTGACGGCAGTGAAAAAAATCTGTCTGGATGGAACTCTTTTGCTACCCTGTAAAATGCCTCCCTTATCTCCTCTTCCGATGCCCCTTCATTTATGCCCAGAATTCCATAATATCCGAGGCTCTTATAGTTATTGTTCATTTCTTCTATCTTTTCCATTAGTTCGTTCTCTATCTCCATGCCCTCTGCTGAGGGTACCGAACCTTCTGTTAATTCTATGGCTCCAATATTCAAAAGGGCGTGTATGGTCTTGAAGGTCTCTATGTCACTGGTTTGAGTGAGTGACTGTATCTCTTTTATTGTGTGTTTGCCGTCTAAACAAGAGAGAATCCTCCTGTCTGTGTCACTCATGGAAAGGTTTTGAATGAGTTCCTCCGGGTCCCTGGCCAGACTAAGTTCAATATCCGGTGGGGGGCACTCCTCTTTTAAATACAGCAGGTCATTGACCTTTTTATAACCATGATAAAGGAGATTGGTGGCGTTGATCCTGAGGGGTATTGACTCATCTGCATCAAGGGGCCCCTCCTGGAATTCAAATTTGGCATCTGTAACGTTAAAGCTGCTCAGGATGATCATCTCGACCTGATTTTTTAATGCCCGGATGAATTCCTGTGGGGACAGATAACCAAGTTCAGCGAGGGTTGTACTCTGGTTTTTTCCTGTTTGCTCTGATATTTCAACGGTTTTTTTATACTGGTCAACGGTAATCTTGCCGGCCGTTACCAGGGCCTTTGCAAGGCTGTCTTTTGCCTGGTTGGAGGAGGCAAAGATCAGGTCTCCATCTTTGATATAAATCTTCTTTTGTATTGAGTCGTTATGTATTTCAAGAGTTCCTGTGCTTGTGGTTTTCTGAAGTCCCTTCAGTATATCCGGCAGTCTGAAATTATTTAAAGACCCCCTGAGGTTATCAACTCTCCTGATGCCGACCTGTAAATCAGGGATCACCTTTTTGGCCCATACAACTTCACCAAGAAACTCTATTCCAAGTTCGTGACTTTTTATGTTGACCGTGGTGCCTGAAACGATAGAAGAGGCATCCTTGACAACAGCGCAGATGCCGTCTGAATAATCAATGATTCTGCCTTTGTAAGCTCCGGTATTGGCCTTAAGTATTAGCTCGGCCTCTTTCCTGTATCTTTTAAAGTTTCTTTTGTCCCTGTTGTCCTTCAATGTTTAATCTCCATTTTTATGAGGGATGGCCTTTTCAGCAAAACTCTTATCAAGGGAGACATTTTTAAAATTGCATCTATTGAAATTGTATAATTATATTATATCATATTATAAGGAAAAATTATAAGAAAAATACAGGAGCGCATTATAGAGATGCCTTATGACGGAAGTGAGTTGAGCAAGGAAAAGTGGTCAGTTTTCCTGTTTGGAGAATTTCCCTGTACGTCTTGTCTTTCTGTATCTCTCTTCAATGAGTTTTTCGATGGTTTTGCTTCTGAGTTCTTTGATTGTATCAAGAATGGTCTCCTTTATTTTTGCAGCAGCGCCCCTGGGGTCTCTATGTATTCCGCCGGGTGGCTCGGGTATGATGTCATCAATTATCCTGAAACGCAGAAGGTCCTGTGCCGTGAGTTTCAGTGCTTCTGCGGCCCTTGAGAACTCCCCTGTGTCAATATCTCCGTTTTTCCTCCAGAGTATTGCAGCACACCCTTCCGGTGATATTACCGAGTAAACAGAGTGTTCAAACATATAGAGTCTGTCTGCCACGGAGATTGCAAGGGCTCCCCCGCTGCCACCTTCACCGATGACAATTGAGATTACAGGTATTCGCAGTCTTGACATCTCCATGAGATTTACCGCTATTGCCTCAGCCTGTCCCCGCTCCTCAGCGCCAATCCCCGGGAATGCCCCCGGAGTATCTACGAAGGTCAGCAGGGGTTTGTTAAAGCGCTCTGCAAACTTCATCAGTCTGAGGGCCTTTCTGTAACCCTCGGGTTGGGGCTGGCCGAACCTTCTGTTAATCCGCTCCTTTGTTCCCCTGCCCTTCTGGTGGCCGATAATCACAATGCTTGTTCCTCCGATACTGCCTATGCCGCCAACGATGGCCGGGTCATCCGAGTATCTTCTGTCACCATGGAGTTCCATAAAATCATCAGTCAGCATATTTATGTAATCAAGGGTATAGGGCCTGTCGGGATGTCTTGCGATCTGTGTTTTCTGCCACGGGGTGAGTCTTGAGAATATATCATCCCTCATCTCGGCGGCCTTTTGCTCAAGTTTTTCAAGTTCGGCGGTTATGTTGAGGTCCTGTCCGTTGCTGAGGTGCTTAAGCTCTTCGATCTTCAGTTCAAGCTCCTGGATAGGTTTTTCAAAATCAAGATAGTATCGTATCATTTACGGGTTCTCCTGAAAGAGTGATTATTGTTGGCATGGTGTGTTTCCTTATGCCCGTTCTGCCGGAGGAGTTTTACTGTTCCCATGCCTGTAATGCTTTCAAGGGTATCGATAATTTCAGCATCAGGTTTTATGTTGTATTCAGTGAGTAGTGTTGTTTCATAATCACCTGCGTTCAGCTTTATATATACAGGACAATTACCGCTGTGTTTATATAACAAATCCTTGATCTCCGTCAGTGCACCGTCCGCTATGATATTGTTATCCAGCCTCATTTCCAGTTTGAACTCCTGGTTCAGAAAGGCATCCTCGGGGGTGGTTATCTCCCTGGTGAGTAGTTTTATCCCCTTTTCGCTCTTGTCAATCGTTCCCCTGACCAGGATAAGGTTATTTTTTACTATCAGATCAGAATAGTTCCTGTATATTTCCGGGAAGGCGATGCATTCAACCGTACCCTCATCATCCTCAAGCACATACACTGCCATGGGTTCTGATTTCCCCTTGGTAAGGGTTTTTTTAAGTGTATTTATTATACCTGAAACCGCTATCTCAGTGGTATCACCAAGTTCTTCAAGCCTTGATGTCTTTAAAACGCCCATGAATTTAAGAAGCTTTTTATATTTATTTATAGGGTGTCCTGTTATATAGAAGCCAAGGGCTTCCTTTTCGGCGTTCAGGCGCTCATCATCACTCCACGGCTGCACTTCTTCTGCGTCGTCACTGCCGAAGAAACTCTGCTGACCGAAGAGGGAGAGGTTGTTTTTGCCGTCCATCAACCTGTTTGTCCTCCCCATGGCCATAGCCCGTACCATATTGATTCCTGATTTTTTGGAGTCCCCATTTTGTGGTTCAGAATCCGCAACAGGTATCAGGCTGTCCAGGGCGCCTGCCTTCACAAGACTCTCCATTACCTTGCGGTTAACCTTTCTCATGGCAATCCGTTTTATTAAATCTTCGATTGACTCAAAGTGTCCGTCCTCTCTTACCATCAGTATCTGCTCTACGGCGGCCTCTCCTACACCCTTAACGGCATCGAGACCAAACCTTATCGAGTTTTCCACCACGGTGAACCGGCTTTCGCTCAGGTTTATGTCAGGCGGGAGAATCTCAACTCCCATGGTCCTGCACTCATTAATAAGCCG
>BTTF01000040.1:0-19177 GCA_036244995.1 bacterium
TTTTACTCGACCGCTATGAATGTTTCGGTCCTTGTTATGCCCCTGACCTTTCTGACCTTCTTCAGAATCCTTGTGAATATCTCATTAATATCATTGGCCTCAAGCACTGCAACAATATCAAACTGTCCTGTAATAACATCTGCGTTCACCACTCCGTTGATACCCCTCATGGTATCCCGGATGTCCCTGTCCTTGCCGGGAAGGACATTTGCAAGCATGTATACCCTTGCCATGGTCTCCTCCTTTGGGGCTTACGCCCCCTGTTGAGTTTATACACAGACTTTATAAATAAAGCATACCAGATTATAGCCTTCATGACAACACATTCCGTGGCCAATGTAGTCAATCTGTTGACACCTGATACCCATATACTGTAAATTAACTGTACCATGCAGAGTGTTCTTGTAATAGAAGACGATATTACAGTAAGAGATGTCCTTAACGAATTCCTGATTTCGGAAAAGTACAGGGTCACCCTCGAAGAAAACGGCCTGGCCGGACTTGAAAGATTGAGGAAGGAGAGCTTTGATATTATCTTCCTTGATCTCGCCATGCCTGTAATGGGGAGAATGGATGTACTGAAGGCAATGAAAGAGACCCAGAACTCCGATACTCCCTGCATCATCATTACTGCCTATGGAACAGTAAAAAACGCCGTTGAAGCCATGAGGGCAGGGGCATTCGATTACGTCACAAAACCCTTCAGACTCGATGAGCTGGGGATAATCATCAGAAAAGCACTCGATGTGGCTAAACTCCGGAAAGAGAATATCCGGCTCAAGAGAGAACTCAGGAAACGTTACGAATTCCATGGTCTTATAGGCTCATCCCCTGAAATGCAGAAGGTTTATGACCTGATAGAGAAGATAGCCGATACGGACAGCACTGTCCTTATTACAGGTGAGAGCGGTACGGGAAAAGAGCTTATTGCAAAGGTAATCCATTACAACAGTTATCGCTCCGGCAAGAATTTTGTTCCCCTCAATTGCGCAGCCATACCAAAAGACCTCCTGGAGTCGGAACTCTTCGGACATGAAAAGGGGGCATTCACAGGGGCTATAAATACACGCATTGGAAGGTTTGAACTTGCAAGCGGCGGCACCCTCTTTCTTGACGAGATCGGGGAGCTCGACCCCTCGTTGCAGGTCAAGTTGTTACGGGTGCTTCAGGAGAGGGAATTCGAGAGAGTCGGGAGTACAAAAACAATAAAGGTAGACGTAAGGATACTGGCCGCCACTAACCGGAACCTTGAAGAACGCACAAGAGAGGGCAAGTTCAGGGAAGACCTTTATTACAGGCTAAATGTAATACCCGTTCACATTCCCCCGTTGAGGAACAGGAAAGAAGACACCCCGGTGTTAATCGAACACTTCCTTAAAAAACATGCAAAAACAAAGAAGAGACAATCCCCCAGGATACCAAAATACATAATGGATGTCCTCCTCAGATACAGATGGCCCGGAAATGTCCGTGAACTGGAAAACCTGATTGAACGGCTTACGATACTCAACCCGGGGCAGAGCGTTACCATAGAAGACATGCCGGAAAGGTTTCAAACCCTCACTCATGTTACCGACAAGCCCCAGGGTCCTGTTTATTCTACAGAGGATTTCTCCCTTCCACCTGAAGGTATAAACCTTAATGACATCATTGATACCATAGAAAGAAAACTCATTAACGAGGCCCTGGAAAAATCTAACGGGATAAAGAGTAAGGCCGCAACCCTCCTTGGCCTGAACAGGACAACACTCGTTGAAAAAATGAAGAAAAAGGGAATCACAACAACGTCAAAAGTCTAACATTCATCTGACCCTGCCTTTTATTTTTCCTTGATATTCAAAGACTTACATTCTGGCATATTAGTTGCTGTTTCTCTCTCCACAATGAAGCTGACCGTCATATTCCCAACAAATTTTATTCAGTTGCTTGTCGTGGTTGCAGGTATTATCCTGACTCTCTCCTTTACCTGCACAGAGATTTATGCCTCTGCACCCTTGCAAAAGGCCCTTGAGGCAATCGATGAAGGGAGAAACTATGAGGCATTGAGACTGCTCTCTCAATACAGGCCTTCTGAAAAAGAACTTCCCCGCTACTACTATCTCAAGGGAAGGGCACTCGGGGGGACAAAGAGGTACCATAAGGCCATAGGATATCTGAACCGGGCATATATAACAGCAAAGGATAAGACTCTCAGGGAACATGCACTCTTTGCAAGGGGAGTGGCGTACCTGATGAGTGGATTTCATTACGAAGCTGCTTCCAATTTCAGGCTCTTTATAAACCTCTACCCTGAATCCACACTGATACAAAAGGCATATCTCAATTATGCCCAGGCCTCCCTGAAGACCGGCAATTATGTGGAGGCACTTGCCTATTTCAGAAAGGTAAGTAATACGCCTGAGGCGGTCTTCGGCAAGGCAGAGGTATTTCAAAGGCTTGGACTCTTCAGCGCTGCCCATGAACTCTACAATAACGGTCTGATAAGTTATAAGAACTATATCGAAAAGCATCCGGACGTCCTTTACTACTACGCAGAAAACCTGAGGATTATCGGCAAGACCGAACAGGCAAAGTCCCTCTTCTATCTGCTGGTGGATACCTACCTCAGGGAGAGGGCATACCTCGGGCTTGGACTGATCGAGTATACGAGACACAACCTGGAATCTGCCGGGATGTACTTTAAAAAGGCATCCGAGTCCCCTGACAGGGTAATAAGGAGACAAGCCCTCCTGAATCTCGGCAAGACATTAATAGCAGCAGATCAGAAGGACCGTGCCATTAAATACCTCAAGGTCCTCCGGCGGGATTATCCCTACACTCCGGAATCCGGGAAAGCCCTTTTACTTCTCGCCGGATTAATGAGAGAGAGAAAGGATTATCTTCAGGCAGAGAAATATCTGAGAGAGATACTGTTTGGCAAAAAACCCGGGAAAGAGGCGCTGAATGAGCTTGAGGCCCTGATAAATGCAAGTATAAACAACAATATAAAAGCCTTCAAACATATCTGGAACAACAGTGGACAATGGCTTTATTCACCATCGAGAGAAGAGACACTTCTTAATGTTGCAGAGGCGCTCAGGAAATCGGGTGGTAACTTTATCAGGGTGTACACATATCTGATAAAACATGGCTCCAAAAAGATAAGGGCAAAGTCCCTGAGTCAGCTCGCAATCTTCTTCAGCCGCCTCCCGGATGTTAAAAGGGTTGAAAAGCTGGTCACGAGTCTTGAAAAGCTGAAACCCGGGGGTGACGAGATTCTCAGGGCAAGGGCATGGCTCTATTACCTCAAAGGAAAAAGTAACCTCGCCTATTCCATGATAACAAGAATCTCCCATCCTGTTAACGACGACATTGACCTCCTCTGGAGGGTAAGGAAAGGAGCGCCCTCAGTAACGGCTTTCCTTAAAAACTATAGATCAATGTCCAGGGCAACAGGGGATCCAATCAGATATACAGACGTAGGAGATTTACTTACTGATAAAGGCATGAAAAAGAAGGCCGTAAAGTACTTCAACCTTGCCCTGAAGGTTAATCCGGACAATGCACGGGCAATGTTTATGCTTGTAAAGATCAAAGGCAGCGCTTCCCTGATGCAGAGACTCTCCGAAAAAAAGGGACTTTACGGCTCCATGGCAAAGGTGATGATAAAAGAGCAGGAGATAAAAAAACATATCCTGGAGATGTGAAATGGAAGAACTGAAAAAACTGAACGAAGCATTCATGACATTTAACCTGGCCTCGGAAACGCTGAGGGAATATTATCAAAATCTCCAGCAACAGGTTACATACCTCTCGGAGGAGGTACAGAGAAAAAACGCAGAACTCCGGAGGACTCTCAGCTTCCTCAACTCCGTCCTGCAGGGGATTAAGGAGGCGATAATCGTACTGGACAGTGACGGAAAGATATTGAAGATGAACAGGGCCGCCGAAGACCTCCTCATGATGGATCTCACTGCATCAACAGGTCACAGGCCGGAGGAATACGGTTATAACCTCAGCCGCATCGGTCAGAATAATCAGGAGATAGAGATAGAGACGGCAGGTGGCAGGAAAACCCTGCTTGCAAGTCTCTCTGATGTGGTCAACGGCGGAGACG
The DNA here is from genome assembly GCA_036244995.1 of bacterium. Lineage (GTDB taxonomy): Bacteria > Nitrospirota > Thermodesulfovibrionia > Thermodesulfovibrionales > JdFR-85 > BMS3Bbin07. The sequence continues at coordinate 4,097 of BTTF01000040.1, forward strand.
GGTTGATAGGATTTGTAATCCTGCTGAGGGACATAACCGCCCAGAAAGAGATAGAAGCAGAAAAGGAGAGGAACAAAAGGCTCATTGCCATGGGAGAGATGATGGCCAGCATTGTTCATGAATTGAGGAATCCGCTGTGCAGCATTGAGCTTTACGCATCAATGTTATACAAGGAATTAGAGGATACTCCACATGCATCCCTTGCAATGGGTGTTTCAACCGGCGTGAGAAACCTGAACAATTCCCTTTCAAACATGCTCTATTTTGCCCGGCCCCGGAATCCCAGGACAACACCCTGCAACGTCGGGACACTAACAGACGATGCCCTTGCATTGATCAAGCCCGTCATGGAATCACGGGGCATTGTTGTTGAAAAACGAATCTCCAACGACTTGATAAACGGGGATTCCGGACTCGTTAAACAGGTAATCCTCAATATCCTGCTCAATGCAGTCCAGGCAATGGGAACAGGCGGCGTGCTCACCATACATACTGAAACGGACGGCAACGGGCTCCACCTCAACATCTCCGACACCGGTAACGGAATCACTTCAGAACATATAGAGAGGATTTTTGACCCGTTTTTCACTACCAGGGACGAAGGCACAGGGCTTGGCCTTTCCATATCCCTGAAGATAATGCAGGCCCACGGCGGGACGATAAGGGCAAAGAGCCTGCCGGGTTCAGCGGGCAGTGTATTCATACTATACTTTCCTCATAAGCACCTCCTCCTCCATTATGCCTCCGGAGACAGGACGGACAGTGCGGTCCGCCTGTCTCCGGAGCAATTTTTACAAAAAAACGGAGGGCGGGGGCAGGGGAACATCAAACCTGTTAACGGAGGCAGATAATGCAACCCATTGTCGTTGTTGATGACGACCCGGAGATGAGAAACGCCCTTGAAGAGGCCGTAAAAAGGTTCGGCTTCGATGTAATGGTCGCCGAAAGTGCAGCAGAGGGAATAGAGGTGCTGAAAAAACATGACTGCTCCCTGGTTATAACGGACATGAAGATGCCGGGCATGAACGGTCTGGAATTCATCAGACATATACGAAAAATCTCCACCACCTTGCCCGTCCTTGTAATCACAGGGTTTGGTACAGTTGAAAATGCAGTTGAGTGCATGAAACTCGGCGCCTCGGACTATCTGATGAAACCCTTCTCTTTTGATAACCTCAGACAGGCAATAACCGGCCTTATTGAACCGGCGCCTTTAAACGGCGAGATCATTACCGGGGACGAGTCCATGAAGAGACTCCTCAGGATTGCATATGAGGTGGCAAGGACCGACACCACAATCCTCATAACCGGAGAGAGCGGCACCGGCAAGGAACTGATCGCAAGGTATATACACAGACAGAGCCTGAGGAGGGGGAAAAACTTTGTTGCCGTTAACTGCGCAGCAATACCCGAAAACCTGCTTGAATCCGAACTTTTCGGGCATGAGAGAGGCGCCTTCACCGGTGCTTTGGAGAAAAAAATCGGAAAATTTGAAATAGCAGACGGGGGCACCTTTCTGCTTGATGAAATCGGAGAGATGCCACTTCCGCTTCAGGCAAAGCTCCTGAGAGTCCTGCAGGAAAGGGAGATAGACAGGGTCGGTAGTAAAAAACCCCTGTCCATAAACATCAGGGTGATAACAACAACAAACAGGGACCTTGCCGGAGAGGTTGAAAAGGGTAATTTCCGGGAAGATCTCTTTTACAGGATCAGCGTCTTTCCCCTTGAACTGCCACCCCTCAGGGAACGGACCGCCGATGTGCGCATTCTTTCAGAATTCTTTCTGAAGAAACATGCATCTCAATACGGAAAGTATATCTCGGGCTTCTCGGAAGATGCCTTGAATTATCTTTATACCCAGTCATGGAAAGGCAATATAAGGGAGCTGGAGAATGTTATCCAGAGGGCAGTACTTCTTAGCCGCTCAGAGTTTATAGAGAGCGGAGACTTTATGATTGAAAAGAGCAGGAACGTCAGGCAGGACGGTAAAACCATCAAGGATATGGAAAAAGATCTCATATTCAGAACACTTAGAGCAACCAACGGAAACAGGACCAGGACGGCAGAGTGCCTGGGAATAACCGTCAGGACATTGAGGAACAAGCTGAATGAATACAGGCTTAATGCCTGAAGCCTGAGTGAGGAAAAATTTTCCTCCCCAGGTAAAAAATCAGCTCAACCCCGACACAGTGATAACTGAGAATCAAGGATAATTGACCTGGCATGAAACTTGTATTTCAAATCAGGTTAAATCAAGGCAGGTTAGAGATAACGGGAGGTTATTATGGACCTTACACTTAACAGGCTTGAGGAGATGATAAAGTTCACCATGCAGAGGCACAGTGTCCTCCTGAGCAATCTCGCAAATAGCGACACGCCGCAGTACAGGGCAAAGGACATAAAATTCGAGTCCGTTTTTGACGAGGAGAGGCTCAGGCTTAAAAACACATCCCCCACCCACCTCAGGGCACTTGAAATCAGCGGGGATACCGAACCGACAATGGATACCGAAGCTCCCTGGCTTGACGGGAATAATGTTGAGGAGGATGTTGAGATGGCAAAGATTACTGAAAACGCCCTCCTCTACCAGACAACCCTGAGACTTATCAATGACAGGTTTAAAATGTATAGAAATCTGATTAGCGGGAGGTAGCACATGAATATCATGAGGGCATTTGATGTGAGTGCATCAGCGCTCGTTGCACAGAAGACAAGGATGAACACCATTGCCTCTAACATGGCAAATCTGAACACCACAAGAACACCCGAGGGTGGTCCTTACAGGAGAAGGGATGTGGTCTTCAGCTCCTACATGCTTGATGAGGGGGGAGGGCTCGAAGGTGTCGGGGTATCCGATATTGTAACCTCCAACAAGCCGCCAAAGGCAGTTTACGACCCCGGCAACCCGGATGCAGACGATAAGGGTTACGTGCTTATGCCTGATATAAACATGATTGAAGAGATGGTTAATATGATGATGGCAACGAGGGTATATGAAGCCAATGTAAATGCCTTCAACATAACAAAATCAATGTATATGAAGGCGCTTGAGTTGGGAAAATAAACGGCCACCAATGAATGATGAATCCGGAGGTATAAAGAATGTCGATTAATCCAGTCAATGGCCCGCCCCCGGGGGCGGAAGGAACAGGCAATATAGCGGGAAGCATCAAACCCGCCGGTGAGGACAAGACCGGCGGAGGCTTTGAAAACCTTCTTGATGAGACCATCGGGAAGGTAGCCTCCCTACAGAAAGAAACCGAGAAGGCAATTGCGGAAATCGGCAATGGCGGAGGAAACATTGTAGAAACCATGGTTGCCATGCAAAAGGCCGACCTCTCTTTTCAGGTGATGATTGAGGTGAGGAACAAATTGGTGACGGCTTATGAAGAGATAATGCGGATGCAGGTCTGAGACCCATGGCTAATATACTGGATATCGTCGGCAAATGGGACACAAAGAGGAAGATTACATTGTCCATCCTCCTTGTAATCACCATTGCCTCAATAGTACTCCTGCTGACATGGGCTCAGATGCCGGATTACCGGGTGCTTTATTCAAACCTGCAGGCAGATGATGCAGGCCTCATACTGCAGAAACTACAGGAGCTGAAGGTCCCTTACAAGACAACCTCCACAGGCATCCTTGTCCCCTCCGGCAAGGTTTACGAACTGAGAATCCAGCTCGCTGCCATGGGGTTACCTCGGGGTGGAGGCACAGGATATGAGATATTTGATAAAACCGGGCTCGGCACAACCGAATTTGTCCAGAAGGTAAATCTGAAAAGGGCCTTGCAGGGAGAACTTTCAAGGACCATACGGTCTCTGCAGGAGGTCTCCGACTGCAGGGTGCACCTCTCCATGCCGGAAAGGTCAATATTTACCAGCATGGATGAGAAACCAAAGGCATCCGTTCTCCTTAAGTTACGTCCCGGAGTAACGCTGAGCAGGTCCCAGGTTCGGGGAATAGTCCACCTTGTTGCAGGCAGTGTGGAATCGCTCACCCCGGACAACGTAACTATTGTGGACGACAGGGGTAACGTTCTCACTACCGAGGAGAACGAAGGCCAGCAGCTTAACAATACTCAGCACGATTATCAAAAGGGGATCGAGAGGGACATGGAGAAGAGGATTATCAGCATCATCGAACCTGTTGTGGGCAAGGACAAGGTAAAGGCAAAGGCCAGCGTAAGTATCGACTTTACACGGACGGAAGAGACTCAGGAGACTTATGACCCGGATGGACAGGTTGTCAGAAGTCAGCAAAAATTAACGGAACAGAAGACCGGAGGGATGGTTGCCGGGGTGCCGGGGGTACAGTCAAACCTGCCCAACAAAGGTGCGGGCAGGTCCACTGCCAACAAATCGGGCTTGAGAAAACAGACGGAAACAATAAACTATGAAATCAGCAAGACTGTAAGTCATGTTATAAAACCCACAGGAACTATAAAGCGCCTGACCGTTGCAGTCCTGGTCGACGGGACGTACCTCAAGGACAAGAAATCAGGGGAGATGGAATATGTGTCCAGGACAGAAGAGGAAATGAAGAGTTACGAGGAGATTATCAAGAAGGCCGTTGGATATTCAGCGGAGAGGGGTGACGAGGTGAAGGTTATAAATATGGCCTTTCATTCGCAACCGGAGGTCGTCGAAACACCGGAGCAGATGGACTATACACAATATATCATACCGGCGGCACGATACGGCACAATACTTATCCTTTCCATCCTTGTCCTCCTGTTCCTCATAAAACCCCTGCTTGCCTATCTCAAACAGCAATCCGCTTCTCCCGCATCACCCGCCTCACAGACACTCACACCGGAACTTGAGGGGAAAGCAGCGCCCAGGGAGATACCCCGGGACGAGGTAGCTGCATGGGCCAGAAACAACCCTCAGCAGGCTGCCACACTCATAAAAAAATGGATCGGGGATAAATAAATAAATGCCGGCCCTGAAAGGACATGAAAAGGCAGCGATTATGCTCAGCTATGTAGGTGAGGAAACAGCGTCCGAGATACTCAAAACACTCGACAAGGAAACTATTGAAAAAATAACTTCTGCACTTTCAGAGTTAAAGACCCTGAAAAAAGAAGAGATGCAGGCAGTGCTTGATGAGATAAAGAAGAGTATCGATGAAGGAGTTGTCACCATGGGAGGAGAGGATTATGTAAAAAGAATCCTCTCCAGGGGGTTGGGTGATGAAAATGCAGAAGAAGTCATTGAGTCAGCCAGGCATTCCAATCCCCTTGACAAGCTCAATACTGTTGACACGCGCCTTATTGTGAATTTCCTCTCCGGTGAGCATCCCCAGACTACTGCCTTTGTACTGTCACTGCTTGAACCAAAAAAAGCGGCGGAGGTGCTTTCAGAATTGCCGGAGCGCCTTAAGGGTGACGTTGCAATGAGGATATCAAACCTTGAAAAGATTCCCGACGATGCATTAAAGGAGATCGAAGAGGTTCTGAAAACACATCTCAGCATTGGTGAATCGAGGGGCAGAAAGGTTGACGGGGTAAAAACAGTGGCAGACATCCTCAATAATGCCGCCAGGGAGACGGAACAGACGATTCTGGAGCTGATAGAAGAACAGGAACCTGCAAGGGCTGAATCCATAAGGTCCCTGATGTTTGTATTTGATGACCTTGTCTCGATTGATAACAGGGGCATGCAGGCGATACTTAAGGAGATCAGCACAAACGACCTTTCACTCGCACTGAAGACTGCATCAGATGAACTCAAAGACAAGATTTTCGTGAATATGTCCAAACGTGCAGTACAGATACTTAAAGAGGAGATCGAATCCATGGGACCCGTAAGGGTCACGGATGTTGAAACAGCTCAGCAGAACATCGTCAAGGTGACACGGAAACTGGAAGAGGAAGGCAAGATTATTATTGCCGGCAAGGGAGAGGAGGAACTCATTGTCTAAAGCCAAAGTCCTTCGGGATCAGAGCATCAGGGAATTCGGTATGCCCTCCCTTGAGCATAAACACCCCGGGGACACTGCAGAGAGGAACTTCAACCAGGATATAGCTGTGATTGAAAGAACTGCATATGAAAATGGGTTCAGTGCCGGTGAACAGGCCGGCTACGTGGTTGGAGAAGAGAAGGCATTGATGCTTCTGGAAAGGCTTGAGACAATCCTTACAGAGATGAAAGATATGAAAAAAAAGGTCCTGACAGAGGTACAACCCCAGGTCTTTGCCCTGTCAGTGGCTATGGCAAGGAAGATACTCAGGGATGAAATCAGACAAAACCCTGAAACAATAATCAACCTCATAAAGGCTGCAATGGGAAAAATGGAGAAAACAGGGACAATAACAATAAAGATAAACCCTGCCCTTAACGAACTCATTTCAAATCACAAACCTGAACTGCTTGCCATACACCCCGAGACAAGATTTGACACAGACCCCTCCATACCACCGGCCGGCCCCCTGGTGGTTGGACCTGAAGAAGAGGTAATCACTGACTTTGAAGCACAATTAACAAACCTGATTGAGGACCTTGGAGAAGAGATTGGAAACAATAACGCTTGAGAGACATATAAACAGCCTTGAAAGTATTGACCCGATGAGGGTCTATGGCAGGGTGGTTGAAATCACCGGAATTATCCTCAAGGCCACAGGCATGAAGGCAAGTATTGGAGAGGCCTGCAAGGTGTACTCTGAAGGAGGGTCAATAGTTGATACCGAGGTAGTCGGCTTTAAAGACGATAAGGCACTGCTTATGGCTGTCGGTGATATACAGGGGATAAAGTCCGGCAGCAGGGTACTGCCGGTGGGCAGCAGGCTGTCTGTAAATGTATCGCCCCACCTCGTCGGCAGGGTAATAGATGCACTCGGCAATCCCATAGATGGAAAAGGAAGGATTGAAGGCCGGGCGTATCCGCTCTTCGGTGAACACATCAACCCACTTAAAAGGAAGAGGATATCCGAACCAATAGACCTCGGCATCAGGGCCATAAACGGATTACTCACCTGCGGAAAGGGTCAGAGGGTGGGAATCATGGCTGGAACAGGCGTCGGCAAGAGCGTGTTGCTCGGCATGATTGCAAGATATACCGGGGCAACGGTAAATGTAATCGGTCTTGTCGGTGAAAGGAGCAGGGAGGTAAGGGAATTTATAGAAAGAGACCTCGGAGAGGAGGGGCTGAGAAAATCAGTGGTTATAGTCTGTACAGCCCAGGAGCCCCCCCTGGCAAAGGTGAGGGCTGCCTTCACCACAACGGCCATTGCAGAGTATTTCAGGGACCAGGGAATGGATGTGCTGTTGATGATGGACTCCCTGACACGGGTTTCAATGGCGCAGAGGGAGGTAGGGCTTGCCATTGGAGAGCCACCCACTACCAAGGGATACACCCCTTCGGTCTTCACACTGATGCCAAAGCTGCTTGAAAGGGCCGGGACATCTTCAGACAACGGAAGCATCACAGGGCTTTATACCGTACTTGTTGAAGGCGACGACCTTACCGACCCGGTGGCAGACGCTTCCATGTCGGTCCTTGACGGACATATAGTCCTGTCAAGGGAGCTTGCAATGGAGGGCATCTATCCTGCAATTGATATACTAAGGAGTGTCAGCAGGGTGATGCTGGACATAGTTGACGAAAGGCACAGAGAGCTTGCAATGATGTTTATTGAAAACCTGTCCACGTACAAGAAATATGAAGACCTCATAAGCATCGGGGCATACAAGGAGGGCACAAACCCGAAGGTTGACAGGGCCATAAAGATGATAGACAGACTGCGTAGATACCTGAAACAGGGCATCAATGACAGACGGGACATGGGTGACAGCCTTCAGGGGCTCTATCTCCTGTTTGAGGCGGAAGAACTATGAAATCAGATTCATTAAACAACATCCTGAAATTAAAGGAGTGGCGTAAAGAAGAGATCGAGATGGAGATAAACCGTCTCCAGGGCATCATTAATCAGGAAGAAGCACGCCTGGGAACCATGGAAACAGAGCTCTCCGGTAATCTCGAAACCTTTAAAAACCACCAGATACAGGATATCATAAATCCCGGCTCCCTCAAGACCTTCCATTCCTATTTCTCACAGATGAACATAAGGCTGGGACACCAGAGGGAGGCAATTATAAAAAAAATTGCGGAGCTTGAGGAAACACGGAAGCTGCTGATAGAGGCGTATAAGGAGAAGATGCTTGTTGAAAACCTCAGGGGAAAACTCTGTTTGAATGAGACAAAGGCAAATAACCGTAAGGAACAGAAGGAATTTGACTTTATATTCACCACAAGGATAAAGAGATGAAAAAACTCCCGAGTATATTTAAGTCGCTCTACCCGGCACTGCTTATCCCCGGATTCGGCTTGATATCATTGCTGATTATAATTATTGCAACGCCCGCCCCTGTTTTTTCACAGGACGATCTCCTTCAATATCTTCAAACCAGGGGGGCTGAACTTGATCGGAAGGAGCAACAGCTACAGAGAAAGGAAAAAGCACTTCAGGAACTGGAAAGAGATATCATGGCAAGGATAAAGGAATATCAATCCATCCTTGAGAGGGTTGAAAAGATACTTGTAAAGATAGACACCTCAAAAGCAGACAAAATTCAGCATGTGGTAAAGACATACGAGAAGATGCCGCCGGAAGGGGCGGCAATAAGGCTGGAAGATATTGATGAGAAGACGGCCGTAAAGGTCCTTGCATTTATGAAACCGAGAAAGGCTGCAAATATCCTTGCCATGATGGCCCCGAGAAAGGCTGCAAGACTGACTGAAAAGATCACGGAGATACCCGGGCTTGCAAAATTGATTGCAAAGATGAAAAAAAGACGATAAAAAAACCTCCCTGAGAAAAAAATTCCCCCTCCAAAGGAAAAATCTTCTTATACCGGCAAGACCGTAAACCCGAAGACATTGAAAAGACAAGGTTTTACCCGGCCGAAAGGTCTGCCCGGTTCTGGCATATCATTTGCTATCTAAACGATGTAATGCTGCTTCCATCTATAAATATAACCCCGGGTGCTCCGGACACTGAAAAGAAAGGCCCCTCCTCCGGAGAGAAAGCAGTGGATTCAGCAACAGCCTTCTCTGTATTTCTGCCCTTTATTCTGTCCTCTATGTCCACAGCGAATCCGGAAAACGCCCTGGGAGGCATGAACAGTGCTGAATCCGGTGGGACAGCTCTAACCCCGGGGACCACTGTGCAGCAGCAAAGCGGCATTGGAGAAAAACAATCTCCGGTACTGGCGGATATTGCTAAAGCGGCCCTCGGCATTGAGGCAACTGACGGCCGGGAAAACCCTCAGGACAAAACAGGGGTTACAAATACCCCGAACCCGGCAAACATTATAGGCAAGGCCGGAAATAAGGCACAAGAAACCTCCGCTGAAACAACCACTGAGGCCGGCAAGGCAACCACATCGCTTCCGCCACAGAAAGAACTCCCGACCACGAACGGCCCTTATGGAACCTATAAGCTCAACCCTGCGCACCTGGATAAACCAGCCGATATCAACAATACCGCAGGCCAGCCAAAAACAACACAAAAAACAGAAGGGGCCGGCAAGAACAATGCAACACCTGATAAAGGGGCCCTGGTCAATTCAGTCCCGGACGGCAAAACTCCCAAAAATGCTTCCGGATTTGAAACCCCACTTCACCATAACAGAAAAGCTACCGATATTCCCTCGCGCTCAGAGAGCAGACCTGACAACGAAAACTCTTTTGTCTTTCAGAAAACAGATATTCCTGAAGCAGATTCCCAACAGACAAACCTTAATTCCAATTCCAATACCCACAAAACAGGAGATACCATCCTTCCGGGAAAACTCCCGGAAATGCCCGGTGCACAGATAAACAAGGCAACTCCTTCTCATAAAAACCATCCCTCCATTGAACTCACCATAGAGCCGGAGGGCCTCGGGAAGATAGATATCGAGGTATCCGTACATGACGGTGAGGTAAGGGCTGAGTTGGGAGTCGAGAAGATAAAGAGTCTGATGAATTTACAGAACAACATGCCGCAGCTTTTCGACAGCCTTGCAAAGGTGGGAATAACTCCGGGAGGTTTTTCACTCTTCCTGAAAAACAGGGGACACAGGAAATGGATGAAGGCCCAGTATAACCAGAAGGATATAAAGCGTATAGCATTAAATCCACAGAAGTCAAATAATGGTAACCAGGGTCTATACACGGTCAGTATCCGCGTATAGATACAGACAAAAGGAGGCAAGGAATGAACCCGGTGACAGGAACAATTGGAAAGGACGATTTCTTACGGCTGTTTACCACCCAGCTGAAATACCAGAATCCGCTAAAACCTATGGACAGCACTGAATTTACTTCACAGCTTGCACAGTTCAGTTCCCTTGAACAACTGGTAGGTATTGGAGATAAACTTGACGGCATCCTCTCTTATCAGGACTCTCTTAATAATGCCTTTGCCACAAACCTTATGGGTAAGATGGTAACGGTAGACGGCAATCGTGTGCAGCTTAAAGGTTCTGCAGCGATCTCCTATGAGGTCCCGCAGAACGTGGAAAAGATGACCCTGAATATCAATAACTCCTCCGGTGAGGTAGTCAGAACCATAGACCTGGGAAAACAGCCTGCCGGTGACGGTAAATACACCTGGGACGGAACGGACAACAACGGCAATCCCCTCCCCGACGGCCCTTATACGATGGCATTCACTGCCACTGATGCTGACGGGAATTCCGTACCTGTCTCCACAGAGACACTATCAATGGTTACAGGCATCAGCTTTGAGGACGGTATCACTTATCTTGTGCTTGACAACGACACGAGGGTTTCCCTCGGTAAGATTAAAGAGATATGGAAAGGAGGTGTTTAAAGATGTTAACCGCACTTTTTTCAGCAATAAGCGGACTTAATGCAAACGGGACTTCTCTCTCGGTAATAGGTGACAATATTGCAAACATGAACACAGTTGGTTACAAGGCAAGCAGGGTAGCCTTTGGTGATGTCTTGAGCCAGACCATTACAGGAACCTCCGGCAACTCACAAATTGGAAGAGGAGTCATCGTGAGTGATATTTCCCCCCTCTTCACCCAGGGTTCTTTTGAGACAACGGCAAGCGCCCTTGACATGGCAATTGACGGCGATGGGTTCTTCATGGTCAAGGAGAACAATTCAAACTTCTACACAAGGGCCGGACAGTTTACCCTCGACAAGGCCGGTGATCTCGTAACACCCGATAATCTGAAAGTTCAGGGTTATCTCTATGACTCGGGAGGAAACGCTACAGGGGTGGTAGGTGACATCTCGGTTGCATCCCTCAACAGTGCTCCACATCCAACAGCCAACGCCGAATTTTCAGTAAACCTCGACTCAAGGGATGGTGTGACAGGCCCCTTTGACCTTACCAACACGTCAGGCACATCCAACTTCTCCACCTCCCTGACAGTCTACGACAGCCTGGGCAATGACCACCTCCTGACCACATATTTTACAAAAACAGCCGCAAACCGGTGGGAGGCAAATGTCGTCACTATTACAGATCCGACTACCGACCCGCCCACATATTCCATTGTTGGTACACAGGCCCTTCAGTTTGACGAGAACGGCAGCCTCACAACCCCTGACCCTCCTGAATTCACAGACACTTTCGACTTCTCTCCCTGGGGTGCAGACAGTGCACAGAATGTCAAGTTCGACATAACCGGCATGAGCCAGTATGGTGCAGACTCCGCCACTGTGTTTCTCAGTCAGGACGGGTTCACTTCCGGGTCACTCAAGACACTCAGCGTATCTGAGGACGGCACTATCACAGGGATATTTACAAACGGTCAGACAAAACCGGTAGCACGTCTTGCCCTCGCAAAATTTACGGCCCCTACGGAGCTGACCAAGATAGGCAGAAACCTCTACGCCGAATCCTTTTCATCAGGACAGCCGATAATAGGAGAGCCCGGCACAGCCGGAATCGGCAGGGTTCTGAGTTCCTCTCTTGAGCTGAGCAATGTCGACCTTGCAGAGGAGTTCATAAAAATGATAGCTGCACAGAGGGGTTTTCAGGCAAACTCAAGGGTAATTACCACCACTGACGACCTACTTCAGGAGGTTGTAAATCTGAAGAGATAGTTTTTTAAAAGGGCTGACAAGCCTGCAGGCTTGTCAGCTTGTCAGCTTGCCCGCCGACACAATCCTCTCTTTCCACTCCCCGGCCTTAAAAATTATCTCATCTTCCTGCGCGATGCTTAATTGATGACCGTTTATAATTAATCTGCCGTTAACCATCACGCTCTCCACATCAGAGGCCTTTGCTGAATATACAAGGTGGGAATAGATATTATAAATCGGGACAAGATGGGGTTTGTTAAGGTCAACTATCACGATATCGGCAAGTTTGCCCTTTTCAAGACTCCCTAACTTATCCCCAAGGCCAAGCGCTTCCGCACCCCTGATGGTGGCCATCAACAGGGCAGTGCGGGCAGAGAGTGCGGTGGGGTCTTCAGAGACTGCCTTGTGCAGTTTTGCCGCTGTTGACATCTCACTCATCACATCAAGGTCATTATTGCTGGCTGCACCATCAGTGCCAAAGGCAACCCTTACTCCCGCCTCCAGCATCCTTACCACCGGGGCTATACCTGAGGCAAGCTTGAGATTGCTCTCAAGGCAGTGCGACACGCTTACACCACGTTCAGCGAGTATCTCTATTTCACGCACTGTCGGCCAGACACAATGGGCGGCAACAACACGGGAATTGAGCAGTCCATGAGAATCAAGATGCTCGATGGGAGTCCTGCCATAAAGCTTCTTTATCTCTTCCACCTCCCAACGGGTTTCACAGAGGTGCGTATGAACAGGGATGTTATATTGTTCCCCTATTGCAAGCGCCCTACGGTAAGTCCCGGGACTGCAGGTATAGGGGGCATGCGGGGCAATAGAGGGGGTGATAAGTTCATCTCCAAGCCATCTCTTTATAAAATCCTCAGCCTTTTCAAAATACTCCGCAGTATTCCGGGCAGTGGCAGTCGGAAAGTCCAGGATGCCGGCTCCAAGAACAGCCCGCATCCCGAGCCTCTTGATCCCCTCGGCAGAGGCATCCTCAAAAAAATACATATCATTGTAAAGTGTCACACCCGCCTTCAGCATCTCAAGGCAGGCCAGTTCAGTTGCGTCCCTGACAAAATCAGGACTTAGCCACCTTGCCTCTGCAGGCCATATGTGATCCTCAAGCCAGACCCTGAGAGGAAGGTCATCAGCCATTCCCCTGAAATATACCATGGCAGCATGCGTATGGGTATTGACAAGGCCCGGCATTACAGCCTTTCCACTGCCGCCAAGGATTTCATCCGGCAGATACCTGCCCTCAATATCATCCGACGGTCCGACATCAACAATGCACCCGTCCCTCACAGCTACAGCACCGCCGGGCAGAGGCCCCTCTGTATCCGTCATGGTCAGAACATACTCACCCTTTATAATGAAATCAACCTTTTCTCTGCCCATACCTTAACCCCTGCTATGGTACTCCTGAATGGATAGTATGGTCAGGCTTTTTTGCTTCAGTCCCTCAAGCGCCCTTGCCACGGCCCTGGCGCCCGAGATTGTCGTAGTATAAGGGACCTTGTACTCCAGGGCACTCTGTCTTATATAGAAGGAATCCTTGCGGGCTGCAGCACTCTCAACAGTATTTATTATGAAATTTATCTCCTTGTTTTTGATCAGGTCAACAACATTCGGCCTTCCCTCCTTGAGCTTGTTTACAGTATCCACGTCAAGACCATGCCCTTTCAGAAAAGAAGCGGTTCCCCTCGTGGCTACAAGCTTGAGCCCCTGTTCAATAAAGGTAGTGGCAATTGGCAGGACAGCGGGTTTATCCTCATCCCTCACGCTTATAAAAACCTTGCCCTCAAGGGGTATCTGATTGTTTGCCGATGCCTCGGCCTTGGCATAGGCAAGGCCGAAATCCCTGTCAATGCCCATAACCTCACCTGTTGACTTCATCTCCGGGCCTAAAATGGTATCCACCCCTGAAAACCTGTCAAAGGGAAAGACTGCTTCCTTTACTGCAACATGCCCTAACTCCGGCTCGGAGACAAGACCGAGTTCTTCCAGTCTCGTACCGGCCATCACCTTTGCTGCTATCTTTGCAAGGGGAACACCTGTTGCCTTGCTTACAAATGGAATGGTCCTTGATGCCCTGGGGTTTACCTCAAGGATATATATGTCGCTATCCTTTACGGCAAACTGGACATTCATGAGTCCCACAACCCCAAGCTCCCCGGCAAGCGCCTTCGTCTGCCTCTCTATCTCCACAACTATGTCATCAGGAAGCGAAAAGGGAGGGAGGGAGCAGGCAGAATCCCCTGAGTGAATCCCTGCCTCCTCAATGTGCTCCATCAACCCGCCGATAACAACCATCTCTCCATCCGAGACCGCATCAACATCCACCTCTATGGCGTCCATTATATATTTGTCAATAAGAACAGGGTGCTCAGGCGATGCCTTCACCGCCCTCTGCATGTAATCCTGAAGGGACGTCTCATCATAAACGATCTCCATTGCCCTGCCGCCAAGCACATACGAGGGTCTTACCATCACGGGATAGCCGATCCCTGCTCCCACCCTGACTGCCTCATCAGGGCTCATGGCCGTTCCACTGTTGGGCTGCCTCAGACCAAGCTTATGCAGAAGTTCCTTAAACCTCCTTCTGTCTTCAGCCCTGTCAATGGCATCCGGTGGAGTACCAAGAATTTTCACCCCTTCTCTCTCAAGTGGAACGGCTAATTTCAGAGGGGTCTGTCCCCCGAACTGGACGATAACACCTTCCGGCCTCTCCACCTCGATTATATTCAACACATCTTCCAGCGTGAGGGGCTCGAAGTACAGCCTGTCTGATGTGTCATAGTCAGTGCTGACGGTCTCCGGATTGCAGTTCACCATTATGGTCTCATACCCCAGCTCTTTAAGGGCAAAAACCGCATGGACACAACAGTAATCGAACTCTATCCCCTGACCGATACGGTTAGGGCCGCTACCAAGAATCATAATCTTCCTGCGGCTTGAAGGGTTGGCCTCACATTCCACCCTGGCAACGGATAATGAGTCCTCTTCTCTGTCCTCTGCCCTTTGCCCTCTGTCCTC
>BTTF01000041.1:0-18613 GCA_036244995.1 bacterium
AATCAATCATCAATCGTCAATCGTCAATCGTCAATCCCCGTGACTTATGTCCCGGCCCGGAACACCATCTTCCTCTCCTTTGCCCTTGGCTGGGCAGAGGTGCTTGAGGCAGGGGATATTTTTATTGGTGCCAATGCCGTGGATTACAGCGGGTATCCTGACTGCAGACCTGAATATCTCCAGGCCTTTGAGGGAATGGCAAACCTTGCAACCAAGGCCTCTGTTGAGGGTAAAATAAAATTCCGTATTCCGGCCCCGCTGTTGTATCTGACAAAAGGGGAGATAATCAGGAGGGGTATGGAGCTCGGGTTTGATTATGCCCTCACCTGGAGCTGCTATGACCCTGCCCCTGACGGCAGACCGTGCCGGAGATGTGACAGCTGCAAATTCAGGGAGAAAGGGTTTTTGGAGGCAGGGCTCAAAGACCCGCTTCTCCTGAGGGAATGACCGATGAACGTAATTTATACACAGTAATCAGGGCTGCACTATGGATATCCGGGACAGGTCGTGAACTATGATTTCAGCCCTGCCGTTATACAGCCTTATTGTTCCTCTTACATCAACGACCTTGCCCTGAAAGACATTTTCAAAATCAATGGCAGCGGAGTCCGGAGATTTCATTATCATGACAGTGAAGTTCCTCTCATGTCTGAAGTCCCTCTCACTGTTCAGAAAGACCCTGTTACCGATATCATGGGCCTTTCTTACAAAAAGCCGGACTGTTTTTATTTGACCAGTCTGCTTTTTTGCAGTCCAGGGACAGATTGTCCCCACCTGTCCGCAGGTTTTTGATAGTTCAAGGTTTTTCTTATACTCCCGTTCCCAGGCAAAGTGTTTTTTTTCATCCCATAACCCTATCCTCTTCTCCCTTGCCTCCCTCTCATATCTCCGGAACGCTTTAAGATACTGAAAGGGATATCTGGTGTAAGCAAAGGCATAGCCCTGCAACAGGAGTTCCCTGTTGATAAAAGTATTATTCACCCAGGCATAACGGAGAAGGCGATTGTATTTGCCCCTCTCAATTGTCCTGTCCCGGTCTCGCTTAAGGCATACTTTCTTCCCTTCGATAAGGGCTTTCAGTTTTCCGGATGCCTCTTTACCAAACCAGGCTACATCAACCCGCGGGTCAACTGTCTCAGGGGTGTCAATCCCGATAAGCCTTACCCGCTCACCGTTTTCAATGACAAACGTATCCCCGTCAATAACCTTTTTGACGTAAAAATACTCACAACCCGAGCCGGCAGCATATGATGAGGTTGTCCTTGAAAATGTAATCAACCACAGGACAATCCCGGTTAACAGTAAATATCCGATGTTTCTCTTGCTCATAAATTTATACTGCGAGACCCTGAAATAAATTCAGGGTGACAATTAAGGCTTCCGCAACAGAACCTGATCAGCCGCTAAATCAACTCCTTGTTTTTACTCAGACCCTCCAGCAGACCTTTTTTTCCCTTGCGGACTCAACCTCTTTGCGCCTCTCCTCAAATCCTTTTTTGCCCATCATGCCGTAGGCCAGGTTTTTCCCCTCTTCAACCCCCGGCTGATTAAAGGGGTTAACCCCAAGGAGGAATCCTGTGAGGGATGTGACAATCTCAAAGAAGATAAAGAGCTGCCCCAGGTGATAGGCGTCAATAGAAGGCATGTTTATGGTCAGGTTTGGCCTTCCAGCCTTTGCCAGTGCAAGCTCTGAAGACTCCTCTTCAGCCTTTATGAGTTCGGAAAGGGAGTGTCCACAGAGGTAATTGAGACCATCCATATCCTCAAATATGTGCGGGGTCTTTATATCCACCCCATAATCTTCTATCCTGACGAAAATAACCACCTTGTCTTCGGGGCCTTCCACCCAGAGCTGTAACTGGGAGTGCTGATCTGTGGTTCCGACAGAGGGATAGGGAGTTAGCCCCATACCAAGCTTGCCGAGACTCTCTGCCCATAGCTGACAGAACCACTCTGAAAAGGGCTTCAGTCCATCGGCATAGGGGATGATAACATCTATATTCCTTCCCGCTTCGGTCTTCATGAGGTAAAGGATAAACGACAGGAGCAGGGCTGGATTTTTCCAGATGTCCTTATCCAGACACTTCTCCCTCATATCCCTTGCCCCCTTCAGGAGCGCCCTTGAATCTACTCCGATAACCTCGGCAATCAGGAGTCCCACCGCACTCAATACTGAATACCTGCCTCCGACACCCGGTGGAATGGGGAGTGATTCCAGTCCGTAGCGCTTTACTATTTCCCTCAGGTTGCCCTTTTCAGGGTCGGTAGTAGCCACAAACCTTCCGGATACCTTTTTGCCGAGGACCTTTTCCATCTCTTCCCAGAGGATCATAAAGGAGGATGCGGTCTCGGCAGTGCTGCCGGATTTTGTAATTACGTTTACAGTCGTCTTTTTGAGGTCTGTTATGGAGAGGATACCTGAAAGGGTTCTGGGGTCGACATTGTCATAGATAAAGACCTTGGGGGTTTTTCTGAGGTTGTGGAACGGACTCAGGGCCTCAAGGATGGCCTTCGGTCCCAGGGCCGAGCCCCCTATCCCGAGTAAAAGAAAAAACTCCGAGTCGTCCTTTATCCTGAGTGCCACTTCCTTTATCTTTTCCGTATCTCCGTCAGGGAGATCAAGGAAGGCCAGCTCCGGCCACTTTCTCTGCACCAGCTGCCCAAGGGCTTCCTGTCCCTTGATTCTTAAGGCCTCAACTTCTCTTTCAGACAGCCCTTTTTCCCCTATAACCTCTTCCATTACATTTGCAAAATTAAGTGAGATCATGAGTTCCTCCCCAAAAAGATGATAGTATCTCCCGAAGCCTGACCGGGACAGAGCAATATTTATTAAGCATTATATCATACATTAAAGACATTGGTCGTAATAATACAACACGATGTGTTATCAATGGCTTGGTGGAGGGCTGACTCTGCACTTCTTAAAAAGGGGGATTAAGTGTTATTATTTATTTCAAATATTATTGCGGGGTCTTAATGGTATAGATGCCCCGGGTTTTATAAACCTTACAGTCTGAATGCCAGGAGGGGTTAGTATGCTCGAAGATATCATGCAGCAGACATTGTTCAGCAACACCATATCGGATTATCTCATCAGTCTTTCGATTCTTGTTATCGGCGTTCTTGCCGTCATGGTCTTAAAGCACATCATCATAAAACGTCTTAAGGTCTGGGCTGATAAGACTGCCACCACCCTGGATGATTTCCTTGTCCGGATTATCGATAGCAAAATGGTCCCGGTCTTCTATCTTGGAGTGATCTATCTCTCCATACACACCCTGACCCTGGGTTCCGCATTCACCAAGGCCTTTGATGTCGTTATAGCCGTCATTTTCACCATCTTCAGTGTCCGGTTCCTGGTGGCAATAGTAAATTATATGATAGAGAGCGTATGGCTCAAGAAGGAAGGGGATACACCCAGGAAGTACAGTATAAAGGGATTACTCCCGGTAATAAACGTAATTATCTGGGGAATTGCCATCACTTTCCTGCTGGATAACCTGGGCTTTAAGATTTCCACTGTAATTGCAGGCCTGGGGATTGGCGGTGTGGCGGTTGCGCTGGCAGCCCAGACGGTTTTAGGAGACCTTTTCAGTTACTTTGCCATTCTGTTCGACCAGCCGTTCAAGATAGGTGACTTTATTATTGTTGATGATTACCTGGGAACTATCGAGCATGTCGGCATTAAAACTACCCGGATCAGGAGTCTCAGCGGAGAACAGGTAATCTTTTCCAATACAGACCTTACCAATTCCCGCGTGCGTAACTATAAAAGGATGAATAAGCGCCGTGTGGTTTTCAGGTTGGGAGTTACCTATCAAACCAACCTGCAACAGTTAAAGGAGATACCCGTAATTATTTCCGGGACTATAAAAAGTATTGACCTTACCGCCTTTGACCGTGCTCACTTTTTTTCCTACGGAGACTTCAGTCTCATCTTCGAGGTAGTCTATTATGTCCTCAGCAGTGACTACAACAAGTATATGGATATCCAGCAGGGGATTAATCTTCAGCTCAAGGAAGAGTTTGAGAAACGCGGAATCGAGTTTGCTTATCCGACACAGACGTTATTTATAACTAAAGAGTGATATGAAATTCAGTGTCATTGCATCCGACGGCAATTCACGGGCAGGGATAATCGAGACGGAAAGGGGGCTTGTCCTCACGCCCCAGTTCATGCCTGTCGGCACCCTGGGCACTGTAAAGTCCGTCTCCCCGGAGGAGCTCGGAAATGCAGGTGCAGAGGTTATGCTTTGTAACACCTACCACCTTTACCTGAGGCCGGGACACGAGACCATAAGAAGACTCGGCGGGGTGCAGAAGTTCATAAGCTGGCCGGGGCCCGTACTTACAGACAGCGGGGGCTTTCAGGTATACAGCCTTTCCAGGTTGAGGAATATCACTCCGGACGGAGTTGAGTTCCGTTCACACCTTGACGGCTCCCTGCATTTCATAGGCCCTGAAAAGGCGATGGAGATACAGCAGGCTCTTGGAGCTGATATAATCATGGCCTTTGATGAATGCACCCCCTACCCCAGCACGTATGATTATGCCCTGAACTCCCTGAGACTGACCACGGAGTGGGCAAAGAGGTGCAGGGCTGTTCATCCCGAGGGTTCTTCCCAGGCCCTTTTTGGCATTTTTCAGGGCAGCATATACAGAGACCTCCGCTTAAAAAGCCTTGAAGAGATAGTCGGGACTGGATTTGACGGTTATGCTGCAGGGGGCCTGAGTGTTGGAGAGCCCAAGGAATTAATGTATGAGATTATCCATGCTACCGGCCCTGTAATGCCTGCTGTGAAGCCGAGGTATCTTATGGGTATTGGCGACCTCCTTGACGTACTTGAGGCCGTAGAGGCCGGCTATGATATCTTTGATTGTGTGATGCCCACAAGGAATGCAAGGAATGGAACGCTCTTTACCTCAACGGGAAGGATCAGCATCAAGAGGGCCGGGTTTAAGGAGGACCCTTCCCCACTTGACCCGGAGTGTTCCTGTTATACATGCCGGAATTTCTCGCGCGCATATCTGAGGCACCTGTATCTGTCAAGGGAGATACTTTCCATGAGGTTGAACACCATACACAACCTGAGTTTTTACATAAGATTCTTCAGGCTGATGAGGGATTCCATTATACGGGGGGAATTTACTGAATTTAAACGAAAATGGAGAGAAACCCTTGAGAGGAATTTCGTAACTCTTCACTCTCGGACGCTCAGAACTTCTTGATTTTATATTTGTTTATCTTGTTTCTTACCGTATTTCGGTTGAGCCCAAGGAGCTTTGATGCCTGGAGCTGATTCCCCCCTGTTTTTTCCATGGATAGTGTCAACAGTGCCCTTTCAACCTCCGAGATCACCGTGTCATAAAGGGCGATGCCTCCCACTTTCTGAATCTGGGACAGGTAGCCCTTGAGTTTGTGCCTCAAAAACTCCTCAACCGTACAGTGATAGAGCCTTCTGCTTTCCTTCCTGAGCCTTTTAAGCTCAAATGCCCTCTTCACTACAACCCTGAGCTCATCACAGTCTACAGGCTTCATGGTATAGGAAAAGGCACTATCCATTATTGCATCGATTCCTGCCCTCCTTTTACCATCTTCAATCATGACTATGGAGAGGAGGTCCGTGTTCAGGTCATTGAGACTCCGAAGGCAATCAAGACAATCACCATCAGATAATCGGCTGTCAATCAGGACAATCTGGGAATCCCTTGATACCCTGACCCCCGAGGCAATGTCTTTTTTCACCTTTACCTCGATATCTGACTGTTTAAACGTCGTTTTTACAATATCGGTGGTTGATGGGTCCGAGCTTATCAGTAATATCTCTTCTTTGGATATTGACAAAAGGTCCTCTATTCTTATAGGATTAAAAGTATCTAAACTTATAAACCAAGGAGGTTTTTTTCAGATGCCGGTATATGAATATAAGTGTATAAAATGCAAAGAGACTTTTACTCTCTTACAGAGGCCCGGAACTACAGAAAAGGATACCATATGCCCCCACTGCGGTTCAAGTGAAATAAAAAAGCTTATCACCTCTTTTTCATGTTCTGTCTCCGGGGATGGTCTGCCCGGGCTAAGCTCAGGCTTTTCAGGCGGGACCTGAGGCCCTTCTTCATGCTGAGCAGTTGCTCAGCTTTTCCTCTGCAGGTTCGGATTCCGGCAACAGTATCCTGACAGCCGTTCCCTTACCCTCCTCGCTCTCTATCTTCATCTCCCAGCCGTGAGCCTTTACAAGGTGTTTTACAATTGCCAGTCCAAGCCCTGTCCCTCCAAGCTCTCTTGAACGTGAGGGGTCAACCCTGAAAAACCTTTCACCAAGCCTTAACAGGTATCTCTTTGGAATCCCGAGGCCTGTGTCCTCAACCGATATCGTGTATCCCGAGGCCTGCCTCTCAGCCTTTACAGTCACACGGCCGGACTCTGTAAACTTTACAGCATTGTCTATAAGGTTTGTAAGTATCTGTATCAGCCGGTGGGGGTCGGCCTCAATCCCTGTGCACCCCTTCTGCATATCCTTTTCAAGGGAAATCCCCTTTTCGCGGCAAAGTGTTTCAAAACCTTTAAAGACATCGTCAATAAGGGGCTCAAGCTGGAGGGGCCTCGTCTCAAGAGGCATTGCACCAAATTCAATTCGTGAGAGTTTAATAAGGTCTCCTATTAAACGGTCCATTCTTTCAGAGTGAGATTTTATGGTATTAAGAAACCTGACTGCATCATTCCTGTCTTCTATCGCACCGTCGAGCAGGGTCTCTGTAAACCCCCGTATGGCAGTTATGGGAGTCTTGAGTTCATGTGAGACATTTGCAACAAAATCCCTCCTTGTCTCGTCCGTTCTTTTTCCTTCGGTAATATCCCTGAAGACGATCATTGCCCCTGTATATTCCCTTCCGGCTGGAAAATTCGCCTTATCCTCCGTGATACTATTGCCGAAAAAGGGTATGGCCTTTATCAGGAGGTGTTTATCAATGGGTTCAATGAAAGCCTCTTTCTTCAATGATCTGTCCGTCCTGATTATCTCGATCAACTCGGTCAGTTCAGGCACCCTTATTACCTCGTTCAACCCCCTGCCCCTGAGTTTTGATGACTTAACGTTAAACAGGGCTTCAAGGGCGGGATTAACAAACCTGACCACACCGTTGTTATCAAGAAGGACAATGCCGTCAGGGAGATTCTTCAGCGTGGACTCCAACCTGTTTTTCTGTTCGTTTGCTTCGTGTATCTTCTCTTCAAAACTCTCTGCTATCCTGTTCAGACCCAATACAATCCCGGAAAACTTTTCACCCTTCCTGGGAAAGAGCCGCTTCCTGAGATTTCCTTCCGATAGTTCCCGGATAAAATCGGTGACTTCCTTTATCTTTCTGTTCAGGTAGAGGTCTTTTATCAGGAGATAAAGGATAAGTAACAGTGACAGGGGAAGCATAATTTCATGCAATATGTTATATATGACTACACCTCTTCAGCAAAATAGTACCCAACCCCTCTTCTTGTGAGGATATATGCCGGAGTTGACGGGTCATCTTCCACCCGTTCTCTCAGCCTCCTTATATGCACATCAACAGTCCTTGGCTCTACATAGGCATCGTCGCCCCATACTGCATCGAGCAGTGAATCCCGGCTGAAGACCCTCCCCGGCCTCTCTGCAAGATAGAGAAGCAGCTTGAATTCCCTGATGCTGAGGGAGAGGAGCAGGCCGTTTTTTTTCACAGTGTATTTCTCTCTGTCGATCTCCAGGTTACCGATTTCCAGTATGCCCTTGCCGTCTCTGCCGTCTCTTTTTAATCCTGAACGTCTAAGGACTGCATTTACCCGGGCCACCATCTCTCTCGGACTGAAGGGTTTTGTAATATAGTCATCGGCCCCAAGCTCAAGCCCTAAAATCCTGTCAATCTCTTCTCCCTTTGCAGTCAACATTATGATGGGCATATCCGACAGGGCGGGGTCTTTCTTTAGAATCCTGCACAACTCCAGGCCGTCCATCTCCGGAAGCATCAGGTCAAGGATGACAATGTCGAATTTCCCCTCCCGGATCTTCTTTAACGCCGCTGTTCCACTACGGGCGCTGTCTGTGACAAACCCCTCTTTCTCAAGATTATATACTACAAGGTCAATGATATCCGGTTCGTCGTCAACTATAATTACACGTTTGTTGTTAGACATTGTCAGCCCCTCTTTTCGATAAATACCTTTTCAAGTTAAATAAATGTATTTTACCATAATAAATATATAAACAACCGGAAGTTGACAAGCCTGTCAAGTGGCATTTTCTTATAACAGGCATGTATAATAGGGATTATATCAGCTGCCGGGTAATACTGACAACAGAAGTTCCTAATCAGGCCCGACATAAAAAACTGTTGACACTTTTGATAAAGTTGGTTATTGTTATATAAGAACTAATTTTGTGAAAGGAGATTTGTTATGAAAGCAATTTTTATTTTACTGATTATATCACTTTCACTGCTCATGCCTTTACGCATTATGGCCGAAGAGACCAACTATGTGGAGTACACGGTTAAAAAGGGTGATACCCTCTGGGACATTACAGGAGGTAAACTCTCTGACCCGTTCCAGTGGCCAAATGTCTGGAAGGAGAATCCAAATGTAAAAAACCCTGACCTTATCTATCCCGGACAGCGGCTGAGGCTCCCGCGATACATGTTACAGAAACAGATCAACATCAAGCTTCCCGAAGAAAAAGAAGTCAGGAAGAAAAGACCTGTGCCTGAGGAGAAGGCCATTACGATTCTGCCACGAAAACCTTTTGTGGTTGAGGCGGACATGCTCGCTGCAATCGGCTATATTGGTAAGAAAACCCCAGGGGTGGGAAAGATTGTTTCAACTCCGGATGGACGGACCATTATCGGAAAGGATGATTCTGCATATATAAAACTATATAATAATGCCGTACCGGAGAAGGGAAAGAAGTTTTATACCGTACGCTCCCTGGGAGTGATAAAGCACCCTTCAACAGGCAAAGTCCTCGGTAAGCTGATCGAAGTAACCGGGGTTGTCGAGGTAACAGGTCAGGAGGGCGGATACACCAAGGCAAAAGTGATCAAGTCCTTTATAGAAATTCAGAAGGGAGACCCTATTGATAATTACTATCCCGTTGAGTCTTTTCCTCTTGTTAAGGGAAAGTCTCCGGCTGTGAGCGGAACAGTTGTTGCTTCCAGAGACCTGAGACTTCTCAGTGGCAATTACGATATTGTATATATTGATCGTGGTTCAGCTGATGGAGTTGTCCCGGGAAGTGTTTTCACACTCATCTCGGGTGAAAAGCCGAACAGGCCTATAGGCAAGATTCAGGTGATAAGTACGAGACAGAAAAGTGCAGCTGCCATTGTTACAAAAAGCGAAACCGCCATTACGAGAGGGGATTATTTTTAGACTTCGTTAATAAAAAAATTCTCTCTCTTTTCTCTGCCTATTGTAGAGCGTGAACCATGACCGGGCAAAACCACGGTATCTTCCGGCAGCGTCAAGAGACGTTTAAAAGACTCTTTGAGCAGGTTCATGTCTCCACCGGGGAAATCCGTTCTTCCTACAGAACCGGCAAAGAGTGTATCGCCGGTTATAACGATTCCATTGCCATAGAGGCATATCCCTCCGGGACTATGCCCCGGTGTATGTATTATCCTGAATACAAGATTCCCCGTCTTGATCTCATCACCTTCTGATACAAAGATATCCGGAGGAGGTAAGGGGTCTACGTCATATCCCCAAAAAGCACCCATATCCCGTGCTGCCTCGTAGATATCAGCCTCCTTTTCATGAATAACTATCTGTGCTGCGGTCTTTTCCTTGAGTTCAGGTATAGCGCCGACATGATCAAAATGTGTGTGAGTACAGATGATATACCTTACCTTCAGGTTGTCGGCTGTTATTATATCCAGAATCCTGTCGGGTTCATCGCCGGGGTCAACAACAATCGCTTCCCTGTTTTCCGTGTCATAGACTATATAACAATTTACCTCAAGCGGTCCGACTACTATATCTTTTATCTCTAACCCCATAGTTAAATCACTCCTGTCTTCCGACATACGGTAATCCGATTTTTTTACAAAACTCTTTGTATTTGTCTGTACTTTGCAAGACCCGGGGATTGGCAATAACCGCTGAATAACAGAAAGGCAGGATAAATATCCCGCCTTTCTGTTTGATGATTATAAACCTTTTGAGAAACTCAAGACAATTAGAAGAAGGTGTTCAGGTTCATGAGAATACCCAGTGATACCAGCAGGGCATAAATTGCCAATGACTCAATCATGGCAAGACCTACGATGAGTATTATCATAATCTTTCCTGATGCCCCGGGGTTTCTTGCAACACCCTCACATGCCTTACTCAAACCGATTCCCTGTCCTATGCCGGTTCCAAGGGCAGCGAGACCTATACCGATAGCAGCTCCCATCACGGCAAGGGCCTTGGAAGAGCCAGCCACAGCGGTTGCAGCAGCAGCCTCTTCTGCAAAAGCGAACGGTGCAAGTAAACAGACTATGGCGAGAGCAAGAAAAATCACAGCAGTTTGTCTTTTCATCGGTCCTACCTCCTTTCATTAAAGACTAATATTAATGTGCCTCTTCAACGGCACCGGCAAGATACATAATACTTAGCAACACAAAGACAAATGCCTGTACAAGTCCGACAATCGTACCCAGGACGAGAATGAATACAGGTATTGCAATGGGAGTTAATACGGCAAGAACCGCAAGCAGGATGTGTTTTGCCATCATATTGCCGAACAGCCTGACAGACAGGGTTACGGGTCTTACCAGATGTCCGATAACCTCAATAAAGAACATCATTATCATCAGGGGCAGTGTAAAGATAGAACGTATCGGTCCGAGGAAATGGTTGATATATTTAAACCCGTGAACCTTTACTCCATAGTAATGTGTGGCAAGAAAAACCGGAATAGCGCAGGCAGCCGTAGTGTTTATATTGGCTGTCGGGGAGTCGAATCCCGGGATCAGGCCCATGTAATTACAGACCAGGATGTACAGGCCAAGGGTTCCAATCAAGGGGAAGAAGGTTGCTGTCCAGTGCTCCCCGATGGTCTCCTCGCAAAGGTTGTAGATGGCATCAATTACCATTTCAATAAAGTTTTGAAACCCCGACGGTATAAGTTTTATAGAGGTCCTGACAAGTATTGCCATAAGGATAAGTATGGCCATTGCAAGCCAGGCATATGTTACATATGAGGGGATCCCGGGAATATTTATCAGAAAACCGCCTTCCACCTTTGCCTCCTTTTGAGACCACGTTTCAATAGTCTGTTTGTTTTCTTTCAGTGTCGAAAAGTGCTGTTATATTACTAATCTTGCAGAAGAATGTCAAGATTCCGGCATTTTATTTTTTTAATAACCCTATTGAGGCAATCAATAGGGTGGTACGGCGACTATACCCCTACAAAAAGGTCAAGCTGCTGAAGGTGCTCTCCGGGAAAGCTGATCGGATACTCATTGGTAAAGCAGGCATAGCAAAAATCATCAGGGCTGGATATCACGCTTCTGAGTCCCTCAATCGAAAGATAGGACAGGGTGTCGGAAGTTATATATTTTTTTATCTCCTCAACCATATGAGTGGCTGCAATCAATTCATTCCTTGTGGGGGTGTCGATACCGTAAAAACATGGCCCTACAGTGGCCGGAGAGCTTATTCTCATATGGACCTCCCTGGCCCCTCCCACCTCTCTCAGCATCTTGACGATTTTTTTACTTGTCGTACCCCTGACAATGGAATCGTCCACCACTATCACCCTCTTGCCTTTCAGTATCTCCCTCACGGGGTTCAGCTTGATCTTTACTCCGAAGTGCCTTATGGTCTTTTTCGGTTCTATAAAAGTCCTTCCCACATAATGGTTACGGATAAGCCCGAGGTCAAACGGTATTCCCGATTCCTCGGCATACCCGATAGCGGCGGGCATGCCGCTGTCCGGAACAGGAATTACGAGGTCGGCATCTATATGGGATTCCATTGCCAGTTGCCTGCCAAGGTTTTTTCTTATGCTGTTTACATTTACACCGTCAAAGATGCAACTGTCCGGTCTTGCAAAATATATGAATTCAAAGATGCAATGAGCCCTGCGGGGACTGTGAAGGGCCTTTATTGAATCAAGGCCGTGTTCGTTGATAACAAGCATCTCTCCGGGCTCTATATCCCTTATGTATTCAGCGCCGATGAGATCAAGGGCGCATGTTTCCGATGCAACGACATAGGCGCCATCAAACTTCCCGAGTGACAGGGGCCTGACCCCGTAAGGATCCCGGATGGCTATCAGCTCGTTTTCTCTCATTACGATCAGGCTGAAGGCGCCGGAGACCTCCTGAAGGGCCTGGATGAGCCTCTGTTTAAAAGACTCACCACGGCTATGAGCTGTCAGGTGAACAACTACCTCACTGTCTGAGGAAGACTGAAATATCGCGCCCTCTTCTTCAAGCCTCCCTCTGAGTTGAGCAGCATTGATAAGGTTTCCATTATGAGCGATTGATATGGTGCCGAGTGAGAAGTTGGCAACCAGGGGCTGAACATTTTTTAAAGAACTGCTTCCTGCTGTTGAGTAGCGGTTATGGCCGATAGCGATATATCCCGGAAGCCTCTTTAATCTCTTTTCAGTAAAGATATCGGCAACAAGCCCCATGGATTTTTCGATATGGAGCTGTTTCCCGTCCGAGGAACAGATTCCCGCACCCTCCTGTCCCCTGTGCTGAAGGGCATAGAGGCCGAGATATGCAAGGTTGGCTGCCTCGGGATGGCCGTATACACCAAAGACCCCGCACTCTTCCTTGATATCGTGTATGTATTTATTTATAGCAGGCACTTTCAAGACAGGAATCTTTTAACCAGGTCAGGCAACTGAAATGAGCACTGCACAAAGTGCAGTATGTTTTTCGGTTAATAAAATATACATCCCTGATATCAGACTTTATCACAAAATTTTAACATTTTCAGCATTAAAACCGCAAAAACTCCCTTATAACCCCCTTGACAGAAAAAGAGAAAGTGGTAAAATTGATATATGCATATCGACTCTTACACTTTCGGCAGAATCGTGATTGATGGAAAAACCTGCACATCCGACGTGATCATCTTTCCTGAAAGGGTTGTTTCGCCGTGGTGGCGCAGGCAGGGTCACCTCCTGCAGATGGAAGACCTTGCCGGGGTGATCAGGGAGAGGCCGGAGGTCTTGATTATTGGAAAGGGCTTTTCAGGTCTGATGAAGGTCCCGCAGGAGCTGATGGATGAACTTGGCAGCATGGGGATAGAGGTAATCGCTGAAAAGACTACCCGCGCAGTAACGATATTCAATGATTACAGGGGGAGTCATGTGGCTGCAGCGTTCCATCTGTCGTGCTGAGTGCAGTCGTGCTGAGTGCGTTACCTTGTACAATTACCATTGATGACTCAGTTTATCCCTTAGAGCCTCAATATCCGCCGTTATCTCTACATCAGGGATGGAATCAAGGAAAGCCCTGCCATATGCCTTTCTTTTTATCCGGGTATCCAGCACCGCCACAATCCCCTTGTCCGTGGCTGTCCGGACAAGCCTGCCAAAGCCCTGCTTAAAGGTGATAATAGCCTGGGGTACCTGGTATTTATGGAAGGGGTCTTCGCCCCTTGCAGAGATTACCTCCATCCGTGCCTCTACAACAGGGTCTGTGGGTACTGCAAAGGGGAGCTTTGTGATCACCACGCACTGAAGGTCATTGCCCGGTATGTCTATACCCTGCCAGAACGTGTATGTCCCGAAAAGCACAGTGTTATCCAGGGCCTTGAATGCCTCGATCAGGCTGTAGCTGTCGGCATCCCCCTGCCTCAGCACCCTGAGCCCCCTGAGCGTAATCCTTTTCAGCACCTGCTCAATCATGCCGTAACTCGTAAAGAGCACGAGGGTCCTTCCACCTGTGACAGCCAGTATCTTTTCTATCTCCCCGGTAATTCCCGGGATATAGTCATCAGCCCTCGGGTCTGTAATATTTTCGGGGATGTATAGAAGGACATTCTTTTTGTAGTTAAACGGGGATGACAGGGATAATGTCTCGGTCCCCTCAAGTCCGAGCCTTCCGGAGATATAAGAGAAAGACCCCTTTACCGACAGGGTTGCCGAGGTGATGATAACAGGACTGATTACATCAAAAAGGTGCTCTCTCAGGATGCTGCCGGTCTCAACAGGGGTTGCAACCAGCCTTGCCCTCCTGCCATCCAGTTCAGCCCAGTAGACATATCTCTCCAGCTCCTGATTAACCGTTATCTGCAGGGACTGAATAAATGCCCTGCATCTCTCCTCTATTGCCTTCAAATCCCTCTTTTCTTCCTCGGACATCCGGGTGTCGGCCAGGTTACCAATCTCTTCTCTCAGTGCATCAAGGTGTTCAGTGATGATATCCATAAACTGACCCTTCCGCCTGACCCGGATCGACTTCCGTCCATCAAGCCATTGTGAGACATTCAGAAAGAAACGCTCACCCTGCTGCCTCACCCTCTCCGTCAGCGCGGCAATCTCCGATAACCTTCCTGCGTCAAGGCTGCGGAGCCTGAGGAGTATCCCCTTTTTGCGGGGAGTGTGTATGGAATTAAGCAGATAGTAGAGGCGTGTATTTGACACCTCCACGCCGAGATAATCCGATGCCACCCGCTCGATCTCGTGCCCCTCGTCAAAGACAACCGCCTGAAACTCCGGCAGCACATTCCACCCTGATGCCATATTGGCAAAGAAGAGGTGGTGGTTTGTCACAAGTATCTGACTCTTTCTCTCCACAACCTTTGCCTTCTGATAAAAGCATTTATTGTAAAAGCGGCAGTCCCTGCCGTGGCAGAGGTCTGACTCCCTGCTGACCTTTGACCATACCTTCAGGGGAAGGGCAATCTCCATATGCAGCCCGGTTTCGGTATCACCAGCCCAAGACAGGAGTTCAGAGAGAGCCGCATCTTCCCCGGTCTCAAAGAGCCCGTGCTGCCTGCTTAGAGCGAGCCTTCTGAGGCAGAGGTAGTTTTCGCTGCCGAGGCAGAGAGTGAATTTCAGTTCAGGGAAGAGGTGTTCCTTGAGGAACGGGAGATCATTCTCCACAAGCTGCCGTTGCAGGGTTTTTGTATAGGTGGAGACAACAACCCTCTGCATCTCTTCACTTTTAAAATGCTTGATCAGGGGGATGAGATAGGCAAGACTCTTGCCGACGCCTGTGCCCGCCTCTACAATAAGATGTCTGTCCTCCAGGAGGGCCTTCATGATTGCCCCGGCCATTTCGAGCTGCTGCGGACGGTCTTCATAATTCACAAAACAGGAGGCAATCGGGCCGGTGCCGTGAAAGCACGTTTTTATATCAGTCAACTCAACAGACATGTGAAATTATATCATAATTATCATAATTCACCGTCTTGCGATCTTCTTCCGGTCCTGTGTTGCAGGCTTGTCAATAAATACCCTATAATGGACGAAGAGCTGCAGGAATAGATCACCCTGTGGATAAAAAAGGAGAGGACATTGTCGGAAAAGATTCCCACTAAGATCAAACAGGAGATAGAAAGGCTCGTCAGGGAGCTCAATTATCACTGCTACCGGTACTATGTCCTTGATTCCCCGGTCATCTCGGATGAGGAGTATGACCGCCTCTTCCTTCGTTTGAAAGAGCTTGAAGAGAAGTACGATTATATACTGCCCGACTCCCCCACCCAACGGGTTGGCGCCCCACCCCTTGACAAGTTTGAGAAGGTGAAACATACCGAGCCCATGCTATCTCTTGACAATGCCTTCTCACATGAAGAGGTGAGAGAGTTTGACGGCAGGGTCAAGAGGTTTCTCGGCACTGATGATGAAATTAAATATACGGTTGAGCCGAAATATGACGGCCTTGCTATTGAGTTGACTTACAGGAACGGACTCCTGTTGAGGGCCTCCACAAGGGGTGACGGTTATGTGGGGGAGGATGTTACGCAGAATATCCGGACCATAAAGTCCGTGCCCCTGAAGATAGAAGAGGTAGAGAAGGTTCCTGAGGAGAT
The DNA here is from genome assembly GCA_036244995.1 of bacterium. GTDB lineage: Bacteria > Nitrospirota > Thermodesulfovibrionia > Thermodesulfovibrionales > JdFR-85 > BMS3Bbin07. The sequence continues at coordinate 16,004 of BTTF01000041.1, forward strand.
CGATATCCGCGGAGAGGTTTATATGGATATCGAGGAGTTTGAGACACTGAACCGGGAGAGGGAAGAGAAGGGGGAATCCCCCTTTGCCAATCCCAGAAATGCAGCTGCAGGCTCGGTACGGCAGCTCGACCCGTCAATAACAGCCTCCCGAAGGCTCCACCTTGCGTGTTACGGAGCCGGGGCAGTAAAGGGGCTGGAGTTCAGGAGTCAATGGGAGTTTATCCGCTGGCTTGAGAAGGCCCGGTTTCCGGTTCCTGTTATAGTAAGGCTCGCAAGGGGGATTGATGAGGTTGTAGAGGTCATCAGGGAGATAGAGGAAGAGAGGAAAAACTTTCCCTTTGAGACCGATGGCGCTGTTGTCAAGGTGAATGACTTCGAACTGCAGCGGACCCTGGGGGTCAAGACAAGGGAGCCGCGCTGGGCTATTGCCTATAAATTTCCGGCCCATCAGGGAACAACCAGGATAAGGGAGATAATCCCGAGTGTCGGCAGAACCGGGGTTATAACTCCTGTTGCACTTCTTGAGCCCGTAAGGATCGGTGGTGTTACCGTCTCCCGTTCCACCCTGCATAACTGGGATGAGATTGAGAGAAAAGACATAAGGGTGGGGGATACCGTGGTGGTTGAAAGGGCCGGAGATGTCATCCCCCATGTTGTGATGGTGATAAAGGAGAAGAGGACAGGAAAGGAAAAGCCTTTTGCCATTCCTGAAAAGTGCCCTGTGTGTGGCGCCAAAGTTGTGAGGGTAGAAGGTGAGGTTGCCTTCAGGTGTGTTGGCATTAACTGTCCTGCACAGGTTCAGGAGAGGATAAAACACTTTACATCAAGGGCTGCCATGGATATCGAGGGCCTTGGTGAAAAGAATGTGGAGCTGCTTTACTCAAGGGGGCTTATAAGGCATTTCATGGATATATACAGGCTGAAAAAGGAGGACCTCCTTGAACTGCCGAGGTTTGCCGAGAAATCAGCCCAAAACCTCATAGACGCAATTCAGAGGAGCAAAAAGACCACCCTTGCCAGGTTCCTCTATGCCCTCGGCATACTCCATGTTGGAGAGTATGCAGCAAAGCTCCTTGCCGGGCATTTTAAGAACCTTGAAGACCTGTACAATGTAAGCCCTGAGAGGATTGCCGGTATAAAACAGTTGGGTGAGAAGATTGCACGCTCGGTCTCGGACTTCTTCAGCGACCCCGAAAACCTGCATACACTTGAAACCCTCAAAACCCTGGGTCTCGAGATATCAAACCCTGAGTTTGAGGGCAAAAAGAAGAAAAAGCAGCCGCTTGAAGGCCTTGTCTTCGTGATTACCGGCACCCTGCCCAGGCCAAGGAAAGAGGTGGAGGGCATGATTGAAGACCTTGGCGGTCATGTCTCCTCAGCAGTCTCAAAGAGCACCGATTACCTTGTTGTCGGGGAGTCCCCCGGCTCTAAACTCCGGAAGGCCCGGACCCTTGGAGTCAGGACCATAAGCTTTGAAGAGCTGTCGGGAATGACGGAGGGCTGATATTTGCAGGGAATTTCAGGGTAACGCTGATTATATAATAAAGGTTGAAGTGGGTAGTAAATGTTACAAGGTGGGGATGGACAGTCTTGTAAAAGGGGTGCTTATATGTTTTTGTTTTCTAACCATTAATCATTCAGGGAGGGGACATGAAGAGAATGAAAATTCTTTCGTTTATATTGATCCTGTCGGCTGCCTTGCTCGGATGTGCACCGGATCTGGTGGTGAAAAATCTGGGTGTAACCTGGAACACAGCAAATAAAAAGGCAAAAGCGGAGATTGCCAATATCGGCAACAAAGATGCCGGAAAATTTATGGTCTACTTTAATGGTGATGAGAATCCCGTGCCACCAAACCATAGACCACAGGTAGCATTTAACATCCCGGGTCTCGCGAAGGGGGCTTCTCTAACACTGATTGCAGACTTTGCTCCACTTGCACACCCTGACAATAACAACCTTGCGAATGTTTACAAAATCACGGCATTAGTTGATCCGAAAGGGATGGTAAAAGAATCGAACGAGAACAATAATGTCAAGGAATTTCTGCTTTCACCCAGGATGGCATGTATCGCTTTCGGACCACCACCACCTGCCGGTACCCGGTACGGCAGCCCGGTAGACAATGTGCCGGGTGACGTAGTGCTGGTTGACCCTAACGGTATTAAAATGTCTGTCCATAACTTCCGCTGGATTGGGGGAGGAGATACATTCAATGTAGCACGCATCGAGATGCCACCGATACTATTCGGCACAGGACAGACGATCGGCGCCAACAACATTAACCTCGAGTTTGACTTCAGCGGTATCGGATTTCCCGTTTCAAAGGTAGAGCTTCAATACCTGGACCTTGGCGGCCTGGAGAACTTTAGCGTTAACGGGCAGCCCGTGCCGATCTATACCGGCGAGTTTTCTGCGGCACCATCGCCAATCGCAGGAGTCAATGTTACTGTGACATCCAACCCTGTGCCTGGCGGGAAGACAGGAACACTTGTTCTTACAGGCGCTGTCCAGAAACTCACGATCGGTGGCCAGGAATTCTGGATTGATAACGTCTGCGCCAAAGAGTAATCACCGGGAGGCATCTGTTCAGATCAACCAAGTAAGGAC
>BTTF01000042.1:0-18362 GCA_036244995.1 bacterium
GAGTCAATAGCCTTTGGTGCAACGAGGGCTATGCAACTTATAGAAAATCCTCGCTTGTCTTAGGGATAGTCTACCGATTTTTATACTAAAGTAACCAGAGAGATTTTCGGTTACTTTAAAACATACCGGCTATTTTAGAACCCAGCATCTGAGCTATTGCATTACATGCTTTAACCCTGTCTATGTTCGTCTGTGTTGCCTTGACGGCTATTCTGGTTCGATACTCCTGAAATTTCGATTGTATTCTCCGGGTAGTCTTTAGAGTTGTTGAAGAACCCTGTTTTGCATTTGTCCGCATTGTGCCAACCACCCCTCCAGGCACTCTCTCTTTGATCTGAATATCTACTGTCCCCAAATATGTATCCACATGTACCATGGAACCAACAAGCCCACCGACTACACTTCCCACTACCGCTCCTGCTTCTGCTGCAAGTGCAGGGCCACGTCGGCCTTTTCCTATTGCGCTACCGGCCAGTGCACCACCAAAACCACCTACAAGCATTCCATCTGCTGTCAGGTCTTTTTTCTTTGCACCAAGGTAAAGAAGGTTTGCCTGTAGTATATAGCCGGCCTCAGATGGTTTGTTCGTTATTGTATACCCCTTTGCTGCAAGTTTATTTTTTAGAAGTTGAGCAAAATTTATCTCCTGAAAATCAGATGTGTTTGTAACTCGAACATATATCCTGTTATTCTTTTCAAGTACTTCAGGATTAAGAAAGATGGTATCCGACATCTTTGCACTTAGTGACATCTCTTTGTTTTCAATTGCCTGCCTGGTACCTGCACAGCCACCAAGAACTGAAGTAAGCCCTCCCAACATTAAAGCTATCAGCACTGCCACCCCGGAAAATCGAAATATTTTCCGGGAACCCCCATTTTTGTAACTCCTGTGATTGACTGCTTTCATTATTCAGCCCTCCTGTTAAATCAGATAATAAGATGTTTGTTTAGTCTGGTTAATAGCATTTTCTCTATTATTTACCTACTATAAAATAAGCTCGAATCTTCTCAAGTTTTTTATGCCCTATTCCTTTTACCTTGAGTAGCTCATCTATGGTTTTATAGGGGCGTCCGGCAATAATTCTTGCCGCAAAAACAGGACCGATTCCTTTGATAGACTGAAGCTCTTCTTCAGTTGCAGTATTTAAGTCAACTAACCCTTTCGGGGAGTTGGCTTTCTCAACCTGGTTTTGTATTTCCTGCAATTCCTCATCTTCGTTACGTTGTTTGGCACGAAGCTCAGCAATTCGATCAGGATCACTCTCCGACCAAATGCCGATGCGTTTCAACATCGCCGAAATCTCAAGATCTCTAAGCCTTTTAATCATTTCCTTGCGGGGTATATCATCAGGCGTTTTTCTGCCTGTACCACGTGTGCGGGCCAAACCTTTTTTAACAAGCAGACTTGCCAAATCATTTCCAGCTGATGTAGTGATAAATGCATATATGCGCCCTTTGCGTGACCTTCCCATCGCATTTGCAAAGGCGGTATAAACAGTAAAAGGCCTGGCAAGGATGCCTTTAACAAAAGTTTTTGCCTTGTTCCCGAAATGAATGACACGTGACGGGTGGGACAGTCCGAAATAGCGTGTTTGTTCTCTTACCCGGAGTGCGTCACTTTTAGAACTCGTTGACGTTTCAGGACAGTCAACAAAATAGAGTCTCACATGGAGGGTTTTTCCATCTGCCTTCACGAGAAAACTATCTCCATCATTTGCCGGATTATTTATCAATCTTGCGTCAGAGAATTTTTGCAACTCGGCAGCATGTGACAGGGCAATTCCGGCAAACATCAATATTGCTGTAAGGAATAGAGAGTTGATGAGTACTTTAATCAGTCTATTCATAGCACCTCAATATAAAAGTAATCATTTGTATATCGTGACATTCAGTAGTGGCGTTTATGCTGTCGGCTGCACCGAATTGTGTATGTCACGGCAAGGGTGTGAGCTAATGGGAAGACCTGTCTGCGTGCAACGTACAGGCAGGAAGTCCCCTGCCGGAAGGCCATACGTTATAATATGCAATATAACGGAAACGGTTATTGAAAGGCAAGGGCTAAACGGTGAGGTTTTGTCTGGAGGAAGCCGGAAACAAAGCAACGAGTCCCTCCGATGGCGGAATTGTGTAGCAAAAGTTCACATTTTTATCCGGGGATGCCTGTGCAAGTGGAGGTTCAGTTAATACTGGACAGCGTTATACGAGATCAGCCTCCGTTGTTTCGTTTTGGCGTGCCAAGGGAGTCAGCAGAGGCCGTATTCGCCGAACGCCCAAACACATTAATAGGTTATAATTACGACATGCGATGCATTCTCTTAGTCCTTGACGGCCTTGGTGATAAAGGCCTCCCTGAATTTGGAGGCAAGACGCCGCTTCAGGTTGCAGAGACTCCCAATCTCGACCATGCTGCAAGCATCGGCATGAACGGCCTGTATCATAGCTACCTTCAGGGTGTTGCCATGCCGAGTGAGCTTGCTCATTTTCTTATGTTCGGCTATGAAATCCATGAGTTTCCAGGCAGGGGATTGATCGAGGCAATTGGAGAAGGCATTGCCGTCAATGATGCGGATGTAGCAATTCTTTCCAGGATATTCTCCGTCAAGCCGGAGGACGATAGACTTATCTTAACCAGGGAAACCCCTGAGGTGGATATAGAAACCTGCAGGACCTTGCAGAAAGAGATACGGTTTTTTCAGAAAGGCAATATCGAGATAGAATTTATCCCCACAAAGGCAATTGAAGGTATCCTGATTCTCAGGGGGAAGGTATCGGCAGATATTACGGATTCAAACCCTGTATACGAAGGTCGCCCCCTTATGGAAATACTGCCGGCAGAGGAGGCGGAGGACAGTGCCGTGGCGCTTCGTACAGCTGAGGCCCTTAACAGCTATATGAAGTGGTGTTATAAAAAACTATCATCACATCCGGTAAACCTGGAAAGGCAAAAAAAGGGACTCTTGCCTGTAAATGCAGTTGGTACACAAAGGGCCGGTAAGATGACCGGGTTGACTCCTTTCAGACAAAAGTGGGGACTGAATCCCCTCTCTATAGCATCAGGCTCCCTGTACCACGGGCTTTGTGGTTTCCTGGGTATGGAAATCCGTAAAGTTCGGGATACGGGAGATGTAGAAAAAGACCTGATTGAAAGGTTGAGGATAGCGAAAGGGGCGGATGAATTTGACTTTATTCATGTCCACACAAAGGCCCCTGATGCAGCAGCACACACAAGAAATTCAGAACATAAAAAGTCTGTACTGGAATCCCTTGATCGGGCGCTCTCTTATGCAAGAGAGGAAATCTTAACTGATGGAGAAATCCTCTTCATTATCACCGCCGACCATTCTACCGCAAGCGCCGGCATGATGATACATTCCGGAGAGACGGTGCCAATTACCATGTGTGGAAGATATACCCGAAGGGATGATGTTACCGGCTTCAATGAGATAAGCTGTGCCGGAGGAGGGCTCGGTCCGGTTAGAGGAAAGGAATTGATGTATCTTGTCCTGAATTTCCTGGACAGGGGAAAACTCTTCGGTCTTATGGATTCACCCGTCAATCAGCCCTATTTCCCCGGCATGTATAAACCTTTAAGGATAAGAGATGCACAGGGAAATACTTGAGATACTGAGTAACAAACCGGAGATTGTTACCGGATTTCCCGACTGGATGCTCTCAGAGTCCAGGATCAACTATCTGCGAGAAACAGAGGACCTGGCAATAGCTGAGATTGCCGGTAGAGACAGTATTGCTGCAACCTTAAAGGCAGTAGAGACCGGTCGTATAAAGGCGGTTATTCCGACCATTGTCTATTCAGGCACTGAATTCGGCAACTGGAACAGGCCGTTTGAAAAGATAGCCCTTCTGAGGGAATTGCTTAAGGAAAGGGGTGTTGATCTCTTCGAGCCTGTTATCCTGGGCTCACCAGAACTCTGGTGGATGCTCTGTGGCAGACATACCGCCCAACTGTCAAAAACCTTTGGTTTTTATACCCCCTGCCTTGGTTGTCATCTCTATTTCCATATAATCCGCATCCCCCTGTCAATGATGATCAACTCTCATATTATTATCAGCGGTGAGAGGGAATCGCATGACGGTAGAGTAAAACTTAATCAGATAGGCATTGCCCTCGATGCCTATATCTCCCTTCTGAAGAAGTTTGACAGGGAGCTTCTGCTTCCACTGAGATATATCCGTTCAGGCGATGTTGTTCAGTCAATCATAGGGAGACCATGGACTGAAGGCTCGCAGCAGATACAGTGCGTTATGAGCAAAAACTATGTCGGCGAAAACGAGCGGGTAGAGTATTCTGAAGACGCGATAAGGAGGTTCTTTAATGAATTTGCTCTCCCGATGGCGGAGGAGATGATAAGAAATTTGGCTTAAGTCGTAAAGGTAATAAATCTGTTCCATGTTTTGAGAGCGCTCGGAAAAAAGTCTTTAATGTCTGCTATGTTTGAACGCAGGAGGTCCCATGCAGTCTTCCTCTATAAACCTGATCGGCCGTGAAGGTCAATTAAAAACCTTAACAGAGCAAATCCGTTGCAGAAAGTCTATTCATATCTATGGCCCCGAGGGATGCGGCAAAACAGCGCTTCTTCTCCTGGTTTCTTCAAACTGGAAGAATATAGATAGATCAATTACGCCTGTTTATTGTAATGACGGCAGGAGTCTCAGGGATGTGCTTTTGGCCCTCTCCCTGCAGTTCCTGAGTCAATTCAAAAAACTTGAACTTACCGACAGGTTTCACAGGAGACATGAATTCCTGCACCCGTATCAGTTAAAATCCCTCAATCTTGATGAGCTTAAGAAGGCAATATATAACTGCCTCCCGAAACGCAATTTCTGTATTATCCTCGATCATCTTGAAAATGTTACCCCAAAGGTGAATTCATTTATGAGGGTACTTTATGAAAAAACAGTTGTTATAACGGCAAGCAGGCAGAGCTGGGAAATAAGAGATATGAATTCCAGTGGCCGGCTTGAATATTGTCTGTATCTTGTTCCCAAACTGAGAATGGAAAACCTGCCCCCCAAGGATGCCTTTTTATTGATGCAAAATATCTTTCATAAAAGTCCCCTTAAAGTTCATAACCCCCGGGAACTGTTTGCACGGGTTTATCACGTAACAAGGGGCAACCCCGGGATGATCACGGATATATTCAAAATCGCTGAAGGAGGGGGATATATATCCGGTGGCAATTTAAACCTGGGCCTCCTGTTAATAGACAGAAAAATTGAAAACCTGGAGAACCGGTAACATCCCTCAGTAGCCGGGACGGATTTTAATGATTTATGGCTTTATTTGAATTTCTGAATTGACTTCCAAAGATATTGTGTGCTATATTTTCTTTAATTACATGGTGATGGAGTTCACCCTAACTGTCCCGACAAATCGGGACTAATAACTCCTGCAGTTGTTTTTGTTGGATTTTCATTCGAGGGGATTAAACCAACAGGAATGATTGGAAGGAGAAAGAGATGAACTCTAAGGTTTATCATATAAATAGAGGGATTGAATGTAATGTTTGTTCCCTTCCCGCCTATCCCCTCAGTAGATATAATCTTACTATGTTTCAACAATTCAGACTGATGAAACTCATCCTTACGGTTTACATCAGTCCTCCCCTTTCAGTATGCAATAGTGCTTGTCTCAAGCCGGATGCAGAGAGATGATAAGCAAGATTCTTTTTAATCTCCTTCAGGTCATTGTGGTAATGACCTTCGCGCCCCTTGTAAAAGGCGTACTTAGCCGTCTTGAGGCGATGGTTCAATCAAAGCGCGGGCCGGACATTCTTCAGCCATACCGTGATATCCGGAAGCTCCTTCACAAGGAAGAAGTGATCTCCGAACAGTCCTCATGGATATTCAGGGTTACACCATATGTGGTCTTTGTCACCCCGCTCTTTGTGACCCTCCTTATCCCGGTGCTTACAGCCTATCCCCTGTTCTTTGCCTTTATGGGGGACATGCTCGGCGGGGGATTCATCCTGGCGCTCGGAGGTTTTTTCGCAACTATTGCGGCAATTGATACAGGGAATCCCTATGGCCCGATGGGAGCAAGCCGCACGCGTATGGTAGGCTTTCTCGCCGAACCCGTGTTTATGATCGTCTTTTTCACCGTCTCCTTTGTAGCGGGTTCAACCATACCGTACATCGTGCAGGAGGCATGGATAACCCCGCTGTCGAATTTCTTCGAGCCCTCACACGTGCTGGTGTTACTTGCCTTCTTTATGCTTATCATTGCGGAGGCCGGCCGTCTCCCGGTCGACAACCCCTCCGGCCACTTTGAGCTGGCAATGATAGATGAATCAAAGATTCTCGAATACTCGGGCCGCGGCGCGGCGCTGATGAAGTGGGGCGCCGCCATGAAGTTTTTTGTCCTGCTCTGTATATTCCTGAATGTCCTTGTCTCCCCCTGGGGTCTGGCCCGCGGAGACGGCCTGTTGGAGGTCTTTTTGGCAATACCCCTGGTCTTGATAAAGATATTCGTCTTTATACTCTTTCTGGTGGTAATAGAATCCTCTCTTGCGAAGCTCAGGCTTTTCCGCATCCCCGAGTTTCTGGGGGCGGCGTTTATTACATCCATTGCCGCCATGATAATGTACTTTTTTTAACAGGAGATACTATGACGATTTCATCATTGACACAATTAAATGCACTTGCCGGGGGGCTGTTTCTGCTCTCTACTTTCGGGATTGTTGCCATGCGACAGGTCCTGGGATGCCTGAAAATGTTCGTGCTCCAGTCCATCTTTCTGGCGGCATCCGCACTACTGCTCGGATACCTTCACCAGTCCATCCATCTATTTGCGGTAGCGGCCATCACCCTGATGGTGAAGCCGGTCCTTATCCCGTATCTGCTCAGGCGAACGGTCGGCAACGGAGTAACGGCGCGCCGGGAGATATCACAACTCATAAATATCCCGACATCACTTCTCATTGCTGTCGGGTTGACCATCGCATCGTATTTCGTTGCCAAACCGCTACTGTCAGGCGCCGCCGGCACGACTACGGCCGTCAACCTGCCTATCGGCATAGCGTGTCTGCTCCTCGGCGCCTACACGGTGACGGTAAGACGTGAGGCCATACCGCAAATCATAGGGATACTTACCATGGAAAACGGGGCCTTTTTCGCCGGCATATCCATTGCCCCGGATCTGCCTCTCATCGCGGAGTTGAGTGCGGCCTTCGATGTACTGATCATAGCCCTTGTTATGGGAATACTTACCAGGAAGATACATGAGCGTATAGGGAGCACAACGGTAAGCGACCTGAAGACATTGAAGGAGGTATAGCAGCGGATGGAACTTCTCTTTATCCTGATCATACCGATAGCGGCAGCGGCTCTCTCCCTGGTGCCTGCAGACAGGAGGTTTGCACCGGCGGTAACCATTGCAGGGGCCTTTGCATTATTGATCCTGGCACTGAAGACGGCCTTCATGGTTATAAAGGCCGGGGAGATCGTCGCCATTGCCGACTGGGTCTCCTGCAACAGCCTCAGCGCTCTCATCCTCCTGCTGCTGGCATTCGTGGCCCTGACTTCCGCTGTATTTTCATGGGGCTACATTGAAGGGCATACGGGCGCAGACAGGGTAAAAAAAATCCGGCGATACTATTCCCGGTTCAACCTCTTTGTCTTCTCGATGATAGCGGTTGTCCTCTTCTCACAGGTAGCACTTGTCTGGGTTGCAGTGGAACTTACCACCCTCATGTCGGTCTTCCTGGTGAGTTTTGAGAATACACGCCAGGCGCTTGAGGCGGCATGGAAATACGTTGTTCTTACCTGCATGGGGGCGGCATTTGCGCTCATCGGCATACTGCTTCTATACTGGGCGATGAAGAGTGCCGGCGGCAAGACATTTACATGGGACGAGCTAAGCGCCGTCTCACAGGGAATAAACCCCGGAATACTCAAGACCGCCTTTATATTCATCCTGGTCGGTTTCGGCACCAAGGTGGGGCTTGTCCCCATGCACACATGGCTTCCCGATGCCCACAGCCAGGCCCCCTCTCCCGTCTGTGCGCTCCTGTCGGGCGTGGAGACAACCACTATCCTGTATGTTATCCTGAGACTGCTGCCGATCCTTGAGGTATCCCCGTCAATTCATGCCGGGGAGTGGTTCCTGGTATCCGGACTCGTATCGGTCGGCGCCGCTGCCTTTCTCCTGATTCAGGTGAAGGATTATAAGCGGCTTTTTGCCTTCTCCACGGTTGAACACATGGGGATCATAATGGTCGCTGTGGGGCTCGGCGGGCCTGCCGCGCATTTCGGCGCAACATACCAGATACTGAGTCATTCCATTACAAAATCACTCTGCTTTTTTGCAGCGGGTTCCACACTTCTGATCGTTGGAACGAGAGAGATATCTTCGATAAGGGGACTCATCAGGACATCACCCATAGCCGGCGGTGCCTTTCTGATCGGAGGTCTGGCCATAGCCGGGGCGCCACCGTTCGCCGTCTTTCTGAGCGAGTTCTCCATATTCAGGGCCGGCCTGGCTGGCGGGCACTATATCGCAATCACACTGCTGGGCATATTTATTTTAATGGCATTTGCTGCGGTTATGTTCCATATCAACGGGATGGTCTTCGGCAGGCCGCCTGAGGACAGCGTCAAGGTGGCCCTCCCGAAAACAGCCGTTATCTCATTAACCCTGGCCCTGGTGCCTGTTATCGTCCTCGGCCTTTATATCCCCGACAGCCTTTATAAACTGTTACGTCTTGCCGCAGCTTCGCTGGGGAGGTGATGCCATGAAGAAGAGCACCTGTAAAAACACCATGAAGAGGTTGTCGGAGGACCTCCCTCCGGGTTGTCACGGCCCTGTCACGGTAACCGGCGCAACCGGAAGATTAAGCTGCCGCATGGAATCGGCCGCCGTGGATATACCCCTGATATGCAACTACCTCGTCACAAACCAGGGGTACAGATTCGCATCCATAGTAATCGAGGAAATGCCGGAGGAATGGCTGGCACACTATATATTCTACGGCGACGGCAGCCAGGGTACCGTTACTATATCGGCAAGGGTAAACAAGGCGGATAATTCGCTTCCCTCCATAAGCCACCTGATACATGCGGCAGACTGGCACGAACGCGAGGCGGAGGACCTCTTCGGCCTTGTTTTTCACGGCCATCCCCGCCTCGGCGAGTTTGTTCTTCACGAGGAGTGGCCCGAGGGGATAAACCCCATGAAGAAAGACTTCGACGCAACAGTTCCGTATATCCACAAGGAACCAGGCCCCGGTTGGCATCCGCCGGGCATAGTAAGTGAATCCGGGGCCTTCATGATGTCCATCGGCCCGGTCTTTTCCGGCTCCGCCGAATCCGCACACTTTCTGCTCGAGACGGTCGGGGAGGATATAATCAGGATGATCCCCCGGTTCTTTTACAAGTATCGCGGTGTGGAAAAGATAGCGGAGGGCCTGCCTGCCGACAGGGCGCTTCTGCTGGCCGAGAGGTTTTCAGGCACCTCCGCCTTTGCCCACTCCCTTGCCTTCTGCCACGCGGTGGAAGAGATATGGGGAATCGAGGCGCCCCGGCGAGCCGTGGCGCTTCGTGTAATCCTGGCCGAGCTGGAGCGCTTCAGGCACCACGTGGCGGCCATAGAAGGAATCTGCAATTCCACGGGCCTCGTAGTCGCCTCAAGTCAGGCGGGCATACTGGAAGAGGATATCATCAGGTTATCCTGTAGGTTTACAGGACACCGCTACCTGTTCGGCCTGAACATACCGGGTGGCCTGCAGAGGGATTTCGGCAATACCGAATGTGTGGAACTCGGCAGGGATATAAACGAGGTCTTCGTGAAATTACAGGACCTGGAGAAGGGGCTTCGCTACTCAAGCAGTTTTCTCGACAGGCTGGAAGAGGTGGGTACGGTCTCTCTGGAAGATGCCGTTGATTACGGGCTTGTCGGTCCGGTCGCGCGCGCCTCTGGCATATCGGGTGATCTCAGGACGTGCCTGCCCTATGGTGATTACGATTCTTTTGAATTTTCCGTACCCGTTGAAATGGAAGGCGACGGTTATGCGCGGCTCCGAATATTCTTTCAGGAGGCGGCGCAGTCAAACAGTATTATTTCACAGGCGGTCTCCTCACTTCCCGGTGGCGCCGTACTGCAGCCTCCCGCTCCCGGAGCAAAACCTTCCGGCGCTGCACTGGGCTGGGCAGAGGCCCCGCTGGGCGCTGCCTTCCACTGGGTGAGGCTAAAAGACGACGGCAGCGTTGACAGGTACCGACTGACCACTCCGTCGTTCACCAACTGGCACGGTTTTCACCTCGCAACGGAGGGGTTTGCCTTTCAGGATTTTCCAATAATACTTGCAACCTTCGGGTTGTCAAATGCAGAGTGCGACCGTTAGGAGGTCAACATGTCCGGATGGTTATTAAAAGGACTGAAAACAGGTATCAGGACCACACACTATCCAAAGGTTGAAGAGCGTTCACCGGGAGTATCACCGGGACGACCGGAAGGAGGCGTAGCTGCCGGAGATAAAAAACCGGCGGTTTTCACCTGCCCGACCGATGCGATTACCGTCCGCGATGAGCGGGTGTCCGTGGATTACGGCAGGTGCATACACTGTTTCCGGTGCATGCCCCCTTCCGGGGCTATCCTCGTCAAACCGTCCGGAGGTTATGAATGGGCATATAAAATACAGCGGGATGCCGCTGATCCCGGCGGGGTGGAAAAGACCTGCCGCCGTTCCCTCCACATCAGGGTTGTGGATGGGGGGGCCTGCGGCGCCTGTCTGAGCGAGGTTTCACAGATCACCAAGCCGTACTACGATATACATCGTCTTGGCTTTTTTATTACACCGACACCAAGGGCTGCCGACCTGTTGCTGGTGGCAGGACCGGTAACCGAACACATGAAACTGCCTCTGAAAAAGGCGTTCGAGGCAATGCCGGGACCCAAGGTGGTGATGGCCGTGGGGACATGCGCCCTCTCGGGCGGTATCTTCGGTCCGGGTTTTGCGTCCGGGGATGGTGTTCCGGGATTCCTCCCCGTGAATATAGCGGTTCCGGGCTGTCCGCCGCCGCCGCTTGCAATCATTCACGGCCTGCTCCTTGCAGCCGGCAGGAAAGACCCTGCCCCGTCGTCGACATCACCCGGGCCGGGTGGCGGGAGGGATGCGCAATGATGGATACAGCCCTTCTTCTTGAACTTTTTCTGCTGTCCTGTGCGGCAGGCATTGTCCTGGCCATGACGGTCCCTGAACGTATGGCTCCGTTCATCCTTGCATGGACCGCCTCCATATCATCGGTAATCATACTGGTTGTCGGCGGCATCGGTCTTTTTACGAACCAGCCGTTTCAGGCGGAGCTCTGGAGAATCTCTTCACTTGGAACCATGGGCATCGGGATGGACCGTCTTTCAGCCTTGTTCGTCTTTATGGCGGGACTTGTCTTCCTGCCGGTCTCGGTCTTTTCCGCCCGTTATATGCAGCGGTACTCCGGCCGTTACAGCCTGAGGTCGTTCAGTATCTTTTATCATCTCCTCTTTGCCTCTGTCGTCCTGCTGCTCATTGCCGCGGATGTCCTCTCATTCCTGCTGGCCTGGGAGGTGATGTCCATCCTCTGCTATCTTCTCATAAACTATGAACACGAAAAACAGGAAAATACCCGCTCGGGCCTCCTGATGCTGGTCATGGGTGAGGCCGGATTCATATCAGTGGTGTTTGGATTTCTGTTACTGACAGGACCCTCGGGCGGCCTTGATTTCGCCTCCCTGAGATTGAATGCAGGCTCCATCGGCGGTGCTACGCGCTGGGTGATCTTCCTGCTCACCTTCTTTGGGTTCGGTATCAAGGCGGGCATAATACCCGTGAACACATGGCTTCCAAAGGCATATGAGGCTGTGCCCGGAAATATCGCTGCAATACTCTCGGGAGTTACTCTCAACCTCGCTGTCTACGGTATCATCCGTATCAATGCCGACATCCTTCCGGCACTGACTGCGGGTCCGGGGATCGTGGCGCTCATAACAGGGAGCCTCTCCGCCCTGATCGGTATCCTCTATGCCACGACTGAAGACGATATGCAGAAGATGCTGGCGCACAGTTCCATAGAGAATGCAGGCATCATCATTGCCGGCCTCGGTGCGGGCATGGTGTTTACCGCCACGAATCATCCGGTGCTTGCAGGCATTGCATTCATCGCTTCACTCTACCATATGATCAACCATTCCATGTTCAAGACACTCCTTTTTCTCGGAAGCAGCGGGATAGAGATGAAGACCGGCGGTCGTGATATGAACAGGCTCGGGGGGTTGAACCGGTTTATGCCCTGGACAGGGGCGTTTTTCCTGATCGGCGCACTCTCCATTGCGGCCCTCCCGCCTTTTAACGGTTTTGTAAGTGAATGGCTGACGCTCCAGACCATGCTCCAGAGCGCCTCCCTTCAGTCCATACCCGTCAAGATCACTTTTGCCCTGTCCGGCGCTGCTCTGGCGCTGACTGCAGGCCTGGCGGTCACCTGCTTTGTCAAGGCATTTGCCATGAGTTTTCTGGGGATGAGCAGGTCGGAATCAAGTCGGCGTACGGGCGAATTACCATGGTCGATGAGGAGCGCAATGGGATTCCTGGCATTCATGTGCATTGTCCTGGGCATCTTCCCTACTTACGTCATCCCGGTCCTGGACAGGACCATCACCCCCATTGTCCATGAAAGTGCGGCGGATGCATTGGTGCCGCCGTTCTTTACAGTGGGCCGCGGGAATAAAAAGTTCGGCAGGGCCTTTGTCTCCGATTTTCACAAGCTCGGAGCCCAGGTGGGAAGTAACGTGCTCCCCGGAAGGGGCCTGGTGGTCCTGCACAGGGGCGGCAGGCGCAATCCCGTGGTCTTTGCCATGTCGACATCCTATACCTTTGTCGTGCTGCTTTTATTACTCGGGGCAACCCTGTTAATGCTCTGGATACTGGTGCGCAGGCGTAAAGTGAGGTATCAGCCCGCGTGGGACGGGGGGTTGCGAAGATTGCCCTCCCACATGACATACACTGCTACGGGTTTTTCCAATCCCGTACGGGTAATCTTTAGTGCGGTCTTCCATCCGACGGTAACCACAAAAACCAGGGAGGCTGTGGCGGAACACTTCAGGACAGCCATTACGAAGGAAAGAAGAGAGGTTCATATAACGGAACGCCTGATTCTGCAACCCATGGTTTCAATGCTCAGGGGCGTATCAGGCCGGATAGCGAAAATGCACAGCGGCAGTGTAAACATCTATGCAATGTATGTTATCATCACTTTAATTCTTCTTTTGATAGGAGGACAATCATTTTGAAGACCGTCCCGGGGAGGCCTCATATGCAGATGACCTATAATGAACTTAAAGATCAGCTACTGATGCTTATTGATGAGTCTTCCGCTATGGAAAGTGTCTCTGAATGTCCTTGTGATGAACTCAGGGAAAAAATCCTCGAGAACCGGTTCAACCTCGTTGTGGTTGGTCAGTTCAAGAGGGGCAAGACCACATTCATAAACGCCCTCCTTGGTGCAGACCTGCTGCCCACTGCCGTAGTTCCGCTTACCTCTATCGTTACGGTTATAGAATACGGGCGGAAGGTTCATGTGAAAGTTGTTTTCAATGACGGCCATACCGGAGAAGTCCCTCCCGATGAACTGCCTGAATATGTAACGGAGAAGGGCAATCCCCGTAACGTCAAGGACCTTGCCGAGGTTATAATCAGATACCCATCCGGGTATCTGAAGGACGGTGTCAGGCTTATCGACACCCCGGGGGTTGGTTCCGTATACCAGCATAACACGGATATTGCCTACGAGTACCTTCCACGGTCCGATGCAACCGTGTTTTTAATCTCGGTGGATCAGCCCCTCAGTAAGGCGGAGGTGGATTTTCTCCGGGATGTAAAGGGGTACTCGGAGCGGATTTTCTTTCTCCAGAACAAGGCTGACTATATCAGCGCCGATGAACTTCGGGAATCCCTCGAGTTTACAGAATCCACACTAAGGGAGGAGGTCGGCTATGACTCGCCTGAACTCTACCCTGTCTCCGCAAAATTAGCCCTTGAGGGAAAGAAGAGGGGTGATAACGAACTCCTTGAAAAGAGTAATCTCCCTGTTTTTGAGCGCAGGCTCCAGCGGTTTCTCCTTGACGAGAAGGGAATGACCCTGATCAGGTCGGTATCAAACAACCTTCTGAGGGTCCTTTCCGAGTCGGTACTCAGGTCGGAACTTCAATTAAAGAGCCTTCAGACCCCGCTTGAGGAGATAGAGAGGAAACTCCGGGCCTTTGAGGAGAAGAGGCAGGAAATTGAGGCGGAAAAACGGGATTTCGAGTTACTCCTTGAGGGTGAGACAAAGAGGATAGTCGATAGTCTTCTCGACCCCGACCTGCAGAGGGTAAAGGAGGAACTTCAGGAGAGACTGATGTCGGAGTTTGAAGAGTGTTACAACCAAAACACAAGCCTCGCACCAGGCAAGCTCCGCAAGACTCTTGAGGAGTTCATCAGCCAGACCTTACGGGAGTACTTTACGGTCTTCAGAAAGAACGAGGATACAAAAATATCCATGGCCTTTGAGCAGGTTGCCGAGAGGTTCATAAAGAAGATTAACAGCATAGTGGATGAACTGATGCATTACTCCTCTGAACTGTTTTCCGTGAAATTTGAATCCTTTAGCGCCGAGGCCCTCTGGAGCATACATTCGTCGTTTTATTACAAGTTTAAGGACGAGCCCCTGATGATTGAGGTACTCGGAGATGCCCTCACATTTCTGATGCCGAGGTTTCTGAGTAACCGGATAGTCCACAGGAATATGAAAAAATACCTCCTTGAGATGATTGATCGCCAGGCAGGCAGGGTCAGGTGGAACTTTGTTGAGAGGCTGCAGAAGAGCCGTCTGGAGTTCCGCTGGCAGATGCTCGGGAGGATTGATGAGGCTATAAAGGGAATCAGGGAGGCCGTCCAAAAGGGTATTGAGAGCAGGAAGAAAGGTGCTGAGGAGGCAAAAAGGCAGGAAAAAGAGGTGGGGGATGAACTTAACAGGCTCTACAGCCTTCGAGACAGCGCATTAAGGATAAAAGAACAGGCAGGAGGAGCTTAATCTGTGTGTAAACTGCTTACTTACCATGCCTCTCAATAAAGTTCCACCTGATCTTGCCGAGCCTTGGCTTCCTCTGGTCTTATCCAGTCTTTTCCGGGAAATGATTCACTACCGTCTGTTCTCACTCATGATATCCGCTCCATTTTCTTTTGTAGTAAGTAATTATAAGTGCTGAGTGCTGCCTTTGCTCCTTCACCTGCTGCCACAATGATCTGTTTTTCCGGCACATTGGTGACATCACCCGCAGCAAATATTCCTTCCACACTTGTCTTGCATTCACAGTCTACTACTATTTCTTGTAAGTGATTAAGTTTTACCAAACCTTTCGCAAATTCGCTATTGGGTATCAGTCCTATCTCCACAAGAACCCCGCTTACAGAGAGGGTCTTATCTTCACCACCGTTTTTAGAAGATATAACTATATTCTCTACCCTATTTGTTCCTCTAATCTCTTTGACTAAATGTCCCGGATAAAACTCTACTTTATCGGATTCTTTCGCCCTTTCTATTAATGTCAAGTCAGCTGTCAGCGTGGGCATAACATCTATCAGGTAAATTCGTCTTGCATATTTAAGAAGGTCGATTACTGCGGTTAATGCAGAATTTCCCCCTCCTGTAACGGCTACATCCATCTCGCCAAAAAGTGGAGCATCACAGGTAGCACAATAACTTATTCCTCTTCCCGTTAATTCTTTCTCTCCAGGGACATTAAGAGGTCGGGGACGTTTGCCGGAAGCAATAATTACTGAACGGGATCTGAACTTCTTATCAGTGGTAGTGGAGATAATGAACC
Organism: bacterium; assembly: GCA_036244995.1. Taxonomy (GTDB): domain Bacteria; phylum Nitrospirota; class Thermodesulfovibrionia; order Thermodesulfovibrionales; family JdFR-85; genus BMS3Bbin07. The sequence goes on from BTTF01000042.1 coordinate 15,854, forward strand.
CTTTATCACCGGTAGTTAATTTTGCAACCTTTTCATCTGTTAATAGAGCGACAGGAAATTGTTTAACTTGTTCTTCAAACTTTCTCATCAGCTCAGGGCCTGTTACATATTGGTAGCCCATGTAATTCTCTATACCTGAGGTAAGTAAAGGTTGTCCACCGATATCCTTGCTGATAACCAACGTATCAAGTTTTTTTCTTGCGGCGTAAACAGCAGCGGTCATTCCTGCCGGACCAGCTCCAATAATAATAAAATCATACAGTTTTTCATTTTCTACAGGCACTTTTTTTACCTTTTCCGGTAATATAAAGTCCATTTATTTCATCCCCCCGTTTGCTTGCATTATAAATTCTAAAAACCTGGACTCAGGTAATGCCCGTTCAAATTCTATCGTTTCATTTATTACTACTTTTGGTACTGAAAAGACCTTGTACTTATTGATTAAATGAGGAAATCCTGATGCTTCTACCATATCCGTTCTAATTAAATCGCTCTCAATTGCCATTTTATGTGCCATCTGGACTGCTCCGGGACAATATGGACAGGTTAAGGTAACAAAGACTTGAATATGGACTGGATAATGTAGCGTTTTTAGCTGTTCCTTCGTTTCAGGTGAAAGACCGGATTCTCCGGAGGAAACCATTTGTATAGTATGTATGAGTGATGTAAACTCATATCCTCCCGGTATGCCATAAAATCTTATCCCATAATCTTTTGCCCCCTCAACCACGATAGCAGGTATTTTATCAACCTTGTAATGCTCCGCTTTATTTTTATCCGGGACAAAATCAAAGACTTCAACACTTACTCTATCTGACAAGGCTGCGATCTCTTCCAGCAACTGGCGATTCTCTCTACATGTTAGGCATTCAATTTCCTGTGTGAATACGACCAGTTTTACCTGGTCTTTTAATCCCTTGAGCATGTCCTTAACTTGATGCCTGGTTTTTTCATTTAACAAAGCCATATTTAACACCTCCTTTAATAATTCTATTAGTTTTTTAATTATATAACATTCTCTAAAAATTTAGGGGACTATAGGATGTCCCCTCCGTATGTTTCTATACCACGACTTCCATAGGATTAGGAGGCCGGAATGCTTTGGAATGGGTGGCCGCTTTGTCTCGGAATATGCAGAGAACTCAGGTGGGATAAATCAACCAGTTTCAAAGAGCTTTAAACCTGACAGTATAACTAAAACTTTCAGGGTCCAGATAATCAAGAGGTTCTCCATCTATTTCTGCATAAGGGTACATAAAATAATTCAACGGGCCGCTCTCCAGCAGTGGTAAAAGCTTTACTCCCCTTCCACTTCTCTCAAGGGTAATCCGGAACTCATCAACTGCGCCAAAATAATATTCCTTGTATTTTTCAGCTTTTTTTAAACTCAGGTTTTCAGCTAACATTATCTTTCTTACATCAGCAGGATCAACCGGTATCCAACCTGTCCCGGGCAGAAAGAACTCTGCCCAGCAATGATAACCACCGGTGATGTCCTGTTCAGCATTTTTACCGAGCCTGATGCCGAATACCTCCCTTGCAGGGACACCGGCAGCCCTTGCAAGTGCAATATATATTGAACTTATATCAACACATTTCCCTCCCCGCTTAATCAGCATCTGTTCAACTACGCCAAGGCCGCATCCTTTTACTTCCGGATCTCTATGTGTATTTTCAACTACCCAGTCATAGACTGCTCTGGATTTCTCAAGGATACCTTTTTTGTCTTTTGTTATTTTGTTGGCAAGCTCTTTTATCTTGCCATCCGTCGGTATCCACCGGTTCGATTCAAGATACACCTTTACTGCTTCAGGCACAGGGTCATTTGTATCCCTTAAATCCTTTACAATTCTCTCTTCAGCCTTCACCCTAAAACTCATCTCCAGTGTTTTACTGTCTGAAACACCCCGCCATTCGCTAAAGAGATAGATAGCGCCACTCTTTTGTTCACGATATACCGATGAATTATCAAAATTACCCTTAATCGTTAAGTTTTCAATCCTCTGATGTTCCCCTGAAAGTGGATATGGAAGCCACAATCTTGCATTGTTTGAATCCTTACGAGCATTTAAGTTTATTTTAAACGTTACGATACCCTGTCTATCCTTTGCATATGATAAACCTGATACCAGTAAAAAAAGAACTACCAGAATACTTGTTTTTATTTTCATTCAAATCTCCATTTTCTTTCATTTTTTTGCATGGAGAGGGGTAGGGGGAATAGAAGTCACCAGGGTGTTTTTGTCGGCTCTGACTATGGCGTATGGTTTTTCAGACCATGAGGAACAGCCGCCGTACCCTCTCCCTCAACCGTTTGAGTTGTGTTGCCAGGAACAAAAGATAATATCCCTGAATTATGTTTGTAATTGAGATACGTTTTTGCCGGATGACAGAAGATATATGATAACAAGAAAAGCTGTGAGGAAATCAGAAGTTCTGTGAGTAATTAAAGAGCGTGAACAACAGATAGCACAGCCCCGTCAGCCGGAAAACCTCGACCAGGTTTTTA
>BTTF01000043.1:0-18108 GCA_036244995.1 bacterium
TGATATCCTTTGTCCTGATATCCTTTGCCTCGATATCTTTTTCACCGGAGTTTTCGCACTTCAGCATATCAGGGTATATAGACATCAGCATATCATAGTATATATTCTGGGCTGTCCAGAGGTTTACCTGCACAGGCATGAGAAAGACAACACTCAGCAGCTCGTTAACCCTTTCGAGATGCTCAAAGTCGGGGGCCTCACTGAATCTTCTCATCTCCTCCTCAAATCTTCGCCTCAGGAACATCTCCAGCCACTTCATATCCAGCTTTATATGCCACCGCTTTATCTCCCGGAGCAGGAAAGCGACCCTTTCCGTGTCCACCCTCTTGCTCTGTATAGCCTGCTGGATCTCCCGCTTCAGGGCTATCTCGGTTGCCATCATAAGGACCCCCGGAATCCTGTGGCCAAACTCCTCAAGCATGCCCATAAGGAAGGAGTTTTTTTCATACACACCCTCAAAGTTTTTCTCTATATCTTCAACATTGTCCTTGATGATAACATCGAGTAACCTCTGCTGTTCGTCCTTGAAAAGATCCTTGATTGTATAGCGCTCAGGACCAAAAAAACTCTGCGTGTTCTTCAGTATTCCCGCAAGGTCCCCCCGGCTGAAACCGGAGAGCATCTCTTTTTTTATCCTTTTGTATTCCCTGCCATCCGTATAATCCGTAACAGCACAATTATAATCATACTCACCGAGTTGAAGGGCGGCAAAGACGAGGGTCTTTGTCTCTTCTGTTATTAACGAAGTAACGCAAAGCCTTCCGATCGCAATCTCTGTATCCTCGCGCCTCAGTTTTTCATAGTCTTCCGTCTTCACCTTGTAACAGTACACCTCGGTGTTTTCAGGATACTCTTCAAAAAAGGAGCTTATGGCCACATGCACTGTCGCCCTCTTCAGGTCCGCCCTTGAAGTTTTTACAGACCGTTTGTATATATCAGCTCCATTGCCCAACTCTTCAATATTGCTCCTTGCCCCTGCAAGTCTTTCAAGAAACTCGTCTTCAAACCATTGTCCCGAGACCTCACCGGCAAGCTCTATTGCCCGGGCGGCATAACGGAGTATCTGGACCGTCTCAATGCCCGAGATGTCTTCGAAAAACCAGCTGCAGCTTGTGTACATCAGCATTGCATTTCTCTGCATTTCAAGGAGTTTGAAGGCGGTCACCCTCTCCTCGCTGTTCAGAGACTTTACGGCATGATTTCTGAAAAAGGTATCCCTGTTGGTATCTGAACGATCCAGTATCACGTCTATGTAATTGTTTCTTGCCCCCCAGGGGTCTTTCAGAAGACGAGGAGCGTGTTCTTCATAAATCCCTGAAAGCCTGTCCCTCAGCCGGTCCAGGCTTTCACGCAGAGGGGCCCTCCATCCCTGACTCCATTCAGGATGACCCCCTGTGGAACAACCACAATCAGATCGCCACCTCTCAATACCGTGGGCACAACTCCAGGAGGTATTTTCAATGATCTGCACCTCGTGAGCGGGGTTGTTAAGGGAGAGATATTCAGCGTAATTGCACAGTCTGACATCGGGGTCACTCTCGATATTGTCAACTGCATAGGCAAGGGCCATTTCACCAAACTTGTGATGATGGCCATAAGTCTCACCATCAGTTGCAATGCTAACTATCGGTGAATGGTCCCCACTGCTCTTTAATGCCTCAAAGAGCCTGTTTGCAAAGGACTCTCCGCTGTTGAGCAGGTCACCAAAGGAAACGTCATGAGCGATTCCCCCGTCATAGAAGATGATCTGCATTTCAGCACCTGAAGGTAACCTGAAGAGATAGGGGATGGTGGTATCTATTGAGCCACCCGACACATCAGTCCACTCCTCCCTTCCCACCGGCCTGACACTCCTTGCCTGTCCTGGGGAAAGTACCGTGAACTTGATACCGTGTTCGTTCATTATCTCAAGGGTTTCCGTATCCACTGCAGCCTCTGGAAGCCACATACCCTCAGGCTGACGTCCAAACCTTTTTCTGAAATCCTGTATGCCCCAGACGACCTGTGTGACCTTGTCCTGTCTGTTTGCCAGGGGCATTATCATGTGATTATATGCCTGGGCCATTGCATTGCCATGACCTGAGCGGTTCTCCATGCTCAGTCGGTCTGCCTCGATGATCTTGGTATAAATATGTGGTGAATGCCACTCTATCCAGCTGAGCAGTGTTGGACCGAAGTCAAAGTTTATCTTCTCATAATTGTTCACGATCCGGATGATTCTGCCCGTACCATCCACTATCCTCGAAACAGCGATAGGTGCATAGCACTCAGCATTGACCCGCTCATTCCAGTCATGGTACGGATATGCAGACTCCTGAAATTCGATCTTTTCAAGCCAGGGATTCTCCCTGGGGGGCTGATAGAAATGTCCATGTATACAAATATACCTTTTCATATTTACTCATGTCTCCTTTCAGCTTATTCAGCTTATACTGTATTATTACGGCATTAAAATCGTCAACAAGAAACTGCCCCCCGCTGCAGGGGTACGAATCCGTTACAAAAAGAGGTATAATATTTTATATGGTTGAAGAGATAAAGACAAGAAGCGGTATCAATCTGCTGGCAGAGAGACGGGAAACAGACGGCAGGATTGAGATATCACTGCGAATGAAAAACGGAAAGGCTTGTATCCTGCACTGGGGACTTGCGTTCGATGAACGTGCCCCCTGGCAGATTCCCCCGCAACCGCTCTGGCCCGAAGGCAGCAGGGCCTTTGGGAAGGGGGCGCTTCAAACACCTTTCACTCGTCATAACAATGAAGGCCGGGTTATCGTCAGGCTGAACAAGGACCTGAATTTCCATATCCTCAACTTTGCCCTCTTCTTTCCTGAAGAAGGTTCCTGGGACAATAACCGCGGAAAGAACTACCGGATCAAGATCAAACTGCCGGTACGCAAAGGACCTTCTCCGGCACAGGTACTGGAAGAGGAGCTGAAGGAGCAGGAAGTATTATTTAAAGACGTGTATGGACTTGACCCGGACGGTCAGCTGGCAGTTGCCCTCAGCAGGGAAGATGGCCGTTACCGGCTCAATCTGCTTATCGATATGCCTGAACCCCTGATCCTGCATTGGGGTGTGGCAATCCATGGACGTGATGAATGGCTCCTGCCCCCCTCTTCAATGCATCCACCCAAAACAGAGGTATTCGACGGCAAGGCAGCAGAAACACCTTTTGTTCTGCATGAAGGCCTGAACCGGCTGGTACTTGAATTCAGGGAAGAGGATGCCCCCATGGGGATTCCCTTTGTGCTGAGACACCCCGGCACAGGCCGCTGGATCAAAAACCGGGGGAAGGATTTCTACATCCCGGTGGCCGGTCAAAAGGAGATTCCCCTGTCTCAACTTGCCGGGGAGATAATCAGGGCTGAAACAGGCAACCATTCATGGACTCTGATGCACAGGTTTAACCTCTGCCACGACCTGATAGAGAATGTCAGGAGTGACGTGGAAGGCCTGGCGCTGCTTTTTGTGTGGTTGCGTTTCTCTGCCATAAGGCAGTTGGTCTGGCAGCGGAACTATAATACAAAACCGAGGGAATTGACCCACTCCCAGGACCGCCTGACCCTGAAGCTTGCAGATGTTTATATAAGTGAGCCGGCAAGCCGTGAGTTGATCCGGCTGATGATGACCACAGTAGGCAGGGGTGGTGAAGGTCAGCGTATCCGTGACGAGATACTCCACATTATGCACAGACATCACATCAAGGAGGTTGCAGGCCGTTTCCTGGAGGAGTGGCACCAGAAACTTCATAACAATGCCACCCCCGATGATATCGTTATCTGTGAGGCGTACCTGAACTTCCTGAAAAGTGACGGTGATCTCGAACTCTTTTACAGAACCCTTGAGGCCGGAGGTGTTACAAAAGAGAGGCTGGAAGGCTTTGAACGGCCTATAAAAAGCCAACCGGATTTTATTCCCAATCTGAAAGAGGCCCTGATACATGATTTTCAGGAGTATTTAAAACTCTTGAAATCGGTTCATTCCGGCACTGACCTTGAAGGCGCTATCAATGCCGCCGGGTATCTGCTGGATGCCGAGGCAAGTGAGATGCTGGAATTTATATGGAAGCACAAGGATAACAGCAAGACAGAGTTGGTGGACCTCCTTGACAGGATCACCCGGGTGCGCCGCATTCTCAACAGACTCCTGAGCACGGAGAAGGATAACGTCAGGGTGCGTGATATCCTCTACCTTGACCTTGCGTTGGAGGAATTTATGCGTGTTACGGTAGAGCGCAATATCCACTCCCGCATGGAGGTGAATCAATTTGTTGAACTGGTAGGCCCGGTGCTTGAGAACATACGGTTTTCTTATGATAATGACGATTTTTCAGGGTGTTTCCGGGAGTGGGAGCGCCTTAAAGGGGTATACAGTTACAGTCGTGACTGGGCACTTCACGCCAAGGCCGTACTTGACAGGGTAGGGCGTGCAATAGGTGTTTTTATCGACCATTACTACCGGTTGCTGCAACCCGGGGCAGAATTACTCGGCAAGGCATTTCAGGCCGATTCATGGGCTATTACACTCTTCTCTGAGGAGATCGTACGTGGCAGACCTGCATTCGTTCTGTCCATGCTTTTGCGTTATCTGGACCCCGTATTGCGCAAAAAAGCAAAGCTCGGCAATTGGCAGGTTATCAGTCAGGGACAGGGGGTTGGACGGGTGGAGACAGTTGAGGCATTAAGGGCCGTTCAGGGCAAGAGTTTTGACAAACCCACAGTTATCATTGCAGACAAGGTAAGTGGAGATGAAGAGCCCCCTGAAGGTGTAACCGCTGTTATTACTCCGGATGCAGTTGATCTTGTATCACATGTGGCGGTCCGTGCCCGAAACTCCCGCCTGCTCTTTGCCATCTGTTACGATAGAAAACACCTTGAACGCCTTAAATCACTCAGGGGACGTTTCCTTAACTTTGCAGTGGATACATCCGGCGATGTGGTATTTGAAGAAGTTTCCGGTGAAATGGTTACTGCCCCGCCGCGGGTAAAAACAGGATTTATAAAAATAGCCCGGCCTGAGTTTACAGCATACGTTATACATTCAAGGGATTTCAGGGAGGGGCTGGTGGGCGGCAAGTCACTTAACCTGACCCGCCTGCAGGGTAAATTGCCTGACTGGATTCATCTGCCCGCTTCGGTTGCACTGCCGTTTGGTATATTCGAAAAAGTGCTTGCCCTGGATCGTAACAGCGGGATTGCACAACGTTACCGGGAACTCGTATCCCGGCTTGACGGCAACCCCGAAGAGATACTCGCAGAGACCCGAAAGACCCTGCTGGGGCTTGAGGCCCCGGAGGAGTTACCGGCCGCCCTACACGGGGTTATGGAGGATGCAGGGCTTGGGTGGCCGGAGGCCTGGGATGATGCCTGGATGTGCATCAAGCGTGTCTGGGCATCCAGGTGGAATGAAAGGGCATATCTGAGCCGTAAGGCCAGGGGTATTCCTGATGAGGACCTTTTTATGGCCGTGCTCATACAGCAGGTTGTGGAGGCGGAATATTCCTTTGTAATCCATACGGAGAATCCATTTACAGGCGATAGTGATGAACTCTATGCCGAGGTGGTCCTGGGCCTTGGGGAGACCCTGGTTGGTAACTACCCGGGCAGGGCACTTGGTTTTACCTGCAAGAAAGGAGGGTCCGAACCACAGCTCCTTTCTTATCCGGGTAAAAGCATTGGTCTATTTGGCGGAGGCCTTATTTTCCGTTCAGACTCCAACGGAGAGGACCTGAGCGGATACGCCGGGGCCGGTCTTTATGACAGCGTAATGCTGGTCCCTCCCCGTGAGGTTCCACTGGATTATACAGAGGAGCCACTGGTTTGGGATGAGAATTTCAGGAGTGAACTCCTGACCGGAATCACCAACGTCGGCGTAATGGTTGAAAAGGCCATCGGCTCTCCGCAGGATATCGAGGGTGCCTATGCAGGGGGCCGATATTATGTAGTACAAACACGTCCCCAGGTGTGAGATATGAGATGAAAGGGACAATAAATGATTGCAAACTGCAAGGAGGGGTTGGTGGCGGTGGAGGGATTTGAACCCCCGACCCTGCGGATATGAGCCGCATGCTCTTACCAACTGAGCTACACCGCCGTTGTCATGCGTTTAAAGGTAATGGTCATTATAACAAAAAAATCAGCCTTAATAAAAGAGGATAAACCGTCTCATCCGCACATTTATCAGAAGGCCCACACATATGAAATTGGCAAGTAATGCCGTGCCGCCATAGCTGAAGAACGGCAAGGGAATGCCTACCACCGGCATCAGCCCCATGGTCATACCGATATTGATAAAGACATATAAAAGAAACATGGTGCTGATTCCGATGGACAGGAGTGTACCGAATTCATCCTTTGCATAATAAGCGGTTTCATATCCACGTATAATTAACAGGAGATAAAGGCTGATTACAACAACAGAGCCAACTGCCCCCCACTCCTCTGAAAAGACCGAGAATATAAAATCCGTATGTTTTTCGGGCAGGAACCGGAATGGTCCCTGTGTGCCATTGAGATATCCCTTGCCGAAAACCTTCCCGGAGCCTATTGTGATTTTGGACTGCTCAATCTGATATCCTATACCCTTTGGATCGATCTTTGGATCAATAAATGCTACCAGTCTGTTGCGCTGATATTCCTTCAGTCCTTCCCACAGGATGTTTCCTGCAAAAGGAAGCGAGATGATAATTACCAGCAGTACACCGACAAGAATACGTCTCTGCATCCCCTTTACCAGCACCATCAACACGACTATTCCGACTAATGTTATTGCTGTGCCAAGGTCGGGTTGCTTGTAAAGAAGGCAGAAAGGTAGCAGTATAAACAGGAACAGGAGTGTTGTAAGGGGAGAGGCTGAAAGGGGTGAACGTTTTAAGCTTAGATATTTAGCTACAACAATTATAATAGCTATCCTGAACATCTCCGAGGGTTGAAAACTGACCGGCCCTAACCTGAGCCATCTCTGTGCCCCCATGCCGCTGTGTCCAAGCAGTATAGTCAGGAACAAAAGGATTAAGCCGATTCCGTACAGGTGGTAGGCAATGCCGACAAGTTTTCTGTAATCAAAGCTTGCAGAGACAAAAAGGGCTATGATGCTGATGACCAGCCATATCGACTGCCTTATATAAAACGATGGCTGGGTATCCAGGACAGGCCTTGTGGCGCTGTATATCGTCATTATCCCAAGGAGGGTAAGTACAATGGGAATGGAGAATATGAACCAGTCAAAGTTGCGGAGGCCCTGGTAATTAATTTTTAAGCGGTGTCTCAACATGGTATCCTGATGATTTCATATATGCTTCAATAGTTGCCTTTGCAATAAGGGCTGCGGTTCCTCCGCCATGCCCGCCGTGCTCAACAAAGACAGAGAGGGCGATTAAAGGATTGTCAGCCGGTGCGTATGCAACGAACCATGCATGGTCCTTGTACTTGTTTGCGAGTTTTTTCTTTACTGATTCCGGAATCTTGATGATCTGGGCAGTCCCTGTCTTGCCTGCAATTCTGACTATTTTCGACCTTGCCCTCCAGCCCGTGCCTTTTCTGTCCTCAACCACCCCTGCCAGGGAGTTCCTGATTATCCTGAGTGTCTTCGGGCTCAGGCTGAGTTTTGCTATCGGCTCCTTGTCGGGCTGGTCCTTGAGAAGTTCAGGCCTGTAAACAGTGCCCCCGTTTGCTATGGCGGATATCATCAGGGCTGCCTGGGCAGGGGTGATCGAGACGTATCCCTGTCCTATTGCCGCATTAAAGGTGTCACCAAGGTACCATGGAATTCCCTTTTTCCTTAATTTCCAGGATGTCGTAGGGATGAGTCCTTTCTTTTCAGCGCTCAGGTTGACCCCCGGGGCAATGCCGAGTCCGAGTGCATTTGCATACTTTGCAATCCTGTCCATCCCAAGGAGTCTGCCGACCTCGTAAAAATAGATGTCGCAGGATTCAACAATGGCCTTTCTGAGCGCTGTCCTGCCATGTCCCTGCCTTTTCCAGCAACTGAATTTCCAGATGCCTACATGAATCGTACCTTTACAATCCACGGTAAAGTTCTTGTCTATAACCCCCTCCTCCAGGGCGGCAATGGCAGTAACGATCTTGAATATGGAGCCCGGAGGGTATTGGCTCTGAAATACCCTGTTCAGAAAGGGATGTCCGGGACGTTTCCGAAGCCTGTTCCATTGCTTTTGAGACATCCCCCGAACGAAGAGATTGGGGTCAAAAGATGGAAGGCTTACCAGTGCAAGTACTTCACCATTTGCAGGGTCCAGGGCCAGGAGTGCGCCGGCCTTTCCCTTAAATGCCTTCTCTGCAGCCTTCTGTGTCCGGAGGTCGACACTTAACGTCAGGTCCTCCCCCTTTTGTGGCGGCACTATTTTCAGTGTACGTAACTGTCTTCCGAGGGCATCGACCTCGATAAACCTCTTTCCGGGAATACCACTCAACCTCTTGTCATAGAGCGCTTCCACGCCCCATTGTCCAACAAAGGTGCCCCTGGGTGTACCGGCAAAGAGCCCCTTGCGCAACTGGGCCTCCGTAGGGAGACTCAGATACCCGATCAGGTGTGCGCCGGTGCTGCCATAGGGATATGCCCTGGTGATCTCCGTCTCTACTATAAGTCCCGGGAAATCAGACCGTCTTGCTTCTATCCTGGCGACCTGCGCAAAACTCAAACCCTCTTTCAGCCTTATTGGTTCAAGGACATGTTTTTTGTGTTTTGCTATCTTTTCAGACAGCTCTTCAACGGGTATGTCAAGGAGTTTTGACAGGCCTCTCAGGTCGGGTCCCCCTTTCGAGAGGTCGGGGATCAGTGAGGCGATGAAATAAGGGGCATTTTTTACAAGGGCGGTGCCGTTTCTGTCAAAAATTATACCTCTTGGGGCAGGAAGCTTGAAGACCCTGACCCTGTTTTTCTCAGACTGTTTCCTGTAATAACTGCCTTTCAGAATCTGCAACTGCCACAGTCTTAGTAGAAAGATTACAAAAACGGCCATGGATATGTAAGCCAGAACCGTTATAGTCCTCTTTTTATCCGTCATTTTCCCGGTCTTATCAGCCACCCGAAGGGTGCGTTTATCAATGCCTTGACCAAGGTCAGGGCTAAGAAATCCTGAAAAGGGGCCGGTCTCTGTGCAAAGAGGGAAAGTGATGTATATATCACTGTTTCGTCAAAGACGGTCAGGGTAAAGACCGCAAGCATTCCCAGCAGGGGAGTCCATATAAAAAAGCCATCCGAGAGATAAGCAGGAAGGATGCCAACCAGTCCTTTTCCGAGCATTCCCGGACCGATTAACTGTCCTGAAAGGGTATCTTCGAGGAAACCTACAGATATCCCGACTGCTGCACCCTGGAGTTCACCTCTTTTGAGGCCGAAATAATAGACAAGCAGCAGGGTCAGATTCACTTTTATCAACTCCGTTGATATTACAGATTGCAGGAGAAAGACTCCTGCGACGATTATTGCCCGGAAAGCGAGTTTTTTTACAGTTTTGTTCATAATTGAAATCCTATTTTTTAAAGACCATGACCTCTTCAATCATGGATGCCTTTATTGTCGGTTTAACCCTAACGTCAAGGAAGAGTTCACTCCCTTTCTCAACCCCTGTGATATAACCCACGGGGATACCTTTGGGGAAAACCCCGTCAAGCCCTGAAGTTATCAACAATGCGCCGGGCTTTATATCTTCATCCCTTGGAATATATTTTAAGGTACATGATCCATCCCCCCTGCCTGACAGTATCCCTTCAATCCTTGTGTCCTGAAGCCGTACGGATACGGAAAAACTTACGTCTGTGACAAGCAGTACCTTTGAAAACTCCGGCATAACCTCTGAAGTTTTTCCAACGAGTCCTTCGGGTGTCCTTACGGCCATATCCTTTTTAATGCCGCTTGATGTCCCCTTATCAATTATAATCAGCTCCGGCCACTGTCTTATCCCTGATGAGATGACCCTTGCGGCTGCAATAAAATGAGGGGTTGTTTCTTTTATGCCTATTATGGTGCTTAGTCTCCGGTTTTCGAATTTGAGCTCTGTGTATTCCTGCTCTCTCATCTCAAGCCGACCGATTTTGCTTTTAAGTATCCGGTTTTCGTTTTCCAGTCTGAAATAGTAGCGAAAAGGTGATTTGATGATCTTCATGACGGCAGTGAAACCCCTCTCCAACCGGTATAGAGGGGTCTGCAGGGCAGTTAAGGGTTTAAACGGTCCCCTGGTACTCTGAAAGGTCATAAGGGAGGCAGAGACGACGACAACCAGAAAAAGCAAGACAACCCGTCTGTTCCTCATCTCATCATCAATTCAGGGCTACACGTTGCAGCAGGTCGATTTCATCAAGCATCTTTCCCACTCCTCTGACAACTGCCGTGAGGGGGTCATCAGCCACTATTACAGGAAGCCTGGTCTCTTCCTTGATCAGCAGATCAAGACCGCGCAGGAGTGCCCCGCCTCCGGCCAGCACTATGCCTGTATCTACAATATCCGCTGCAAGTTCCGGAGGCGTGTTTTCAAGCGCTACCTTGATTGTATCGAGGATTATGGTGACAGGTTCCTGAAGGGCCTCCCTGATCTCCTCTTCATTTATAGTGATGGTTTTGGGAATCCCTGAAACCATGTCCCTTCCTTTTATATCAAGCTCCCTGGAGGTATTATCAGTCGGATAGGCAGAGCCTATCTCTATCTTGATCTGCTCGGAAGATCTTTCGCCGATCATAAGGTTGTATCTTCTTTTTATATAAGCCAGGATTGTTTCATCCATCCTGTCTCCGCCAACCCTTACCACCTTGCTGTAAACAATGCCGTCAAGAGAGATTACGGCAACATCAGTGGTTCCACCTCCGAGGTCGACAATCATGTTGCCTGTGGGTTCACCTACGGGCATGCCAACACCAATGGCGGCAGCCATGGGTTCCGATATGAGATAGACCTCCCTTGCGCCGGAGGCCTGGGAGGCGTCTTTAACAGCCCTCTGTTCAACCTGCGTTATCCCCGAAGGCACCCCGATGATGACTCTTGGTGCGACAAAGCTCTTCCTGTTATGAACCTTTGTGATAAAGTATTTGAGCATTTCCCCTGTGGCATCGAAGTCTGCAATCACGCCGTCCTTCATCGGCCTTATCGTGGTTATGTTTGCCGGGGTCTTGCCAAGCATTCTCTTTCCCTCAATTCCAACGGCAATCGTCTTTTTATTGTCTTTTCTGATTACAACCACCGATGGTTCGTTACAGACGATCCCGCCTTTCTTTACATAGACCAGGGTGTTTGCTGTCCCAAGGTCTATGGCAAGGTCATTTGAGAACAGTCCAAGTATTTTCTGTATAAACATCTATCCTCCTGTTGCGGAAGCTTTAATTGTCACCCTGAATTTATTTCAGGGTCTCGCAACCTCTTTTAGTAGTTTTAATGAACATCCTGCACAGGCAGCTATTCGTTACTGCCTGATGCCTGCTCCTTTTTGCCTGCTGTTTCTATAACCCTGGTTTTTGCAATCTCGTCGCCAAGACGTCTGTTTGTATCATTTCCGAAAAGCACGATAAACTCAAAGGCCAGCACGCAGAGAAAGAGAAGCCAACCTATCAAGGGTATTCGCCATAGTAAAAACCCGAAGGCGATAGTCATGTTTCTCAGTATGGATTCCTTGACAGTACAAGGCCCTCCGTCCAGCCTGACCACACTTAACCCAAGGAGCATTTTACCGGGACTTCTGCCGTTAAAGAAGCCATCGGATACCAGAATATATACAAGTCCTGCAAAAAAACCTGTCTTCTGTAATATCTCAACAGCTATAGTTGCCAGTATAAGGTCTATGACCTTTGCAACTACACGGGAGAGAAGTCCAGCAGGGGTTACCATTTAAAATACTACCAGATAGGTACTAAGATTTTCAAGGAAGGGGCTGCCCTTGCCTGTTTTAAACAAGGTTATATGAGAGCAGAGTCTCCTGTAAACTTTTTTTGTTTGCCTCCGACATTTCACACAGCGGGAGACGGAGTTCCCCGCGTATCCTGCCCATCATTGCGAGGGCTGTTTTAACAGGTATGGGGTTGGTCTCTATGAACATCGCAGAATTGAGTGGTTCGAGTTTGAAATGGAGCTTTCGGGCATCATCATAAAGTCCCTTTTCATAGCTTGCACACATCCGGGAAACCATTCCGGGCATCACGTTGGCAGTGACGGAAATCACGCCCCTGCCGCCGAGGGCAAGAAGGGGAAACGTTGTGAAGTCGTCTCCTGAAAGAACGGTAATCCTGTCACCACACAGCCTCATAACCTCACTCACCTGCTTCATATCTCCCGAGGCTTCCTTTATGGCAGTAATATTTTTAATCCCGGCAAGCCTTGCAACCGTTCGAGGAAGTATGTTAACAGCCGTGCGTCCGGGTACGTTATAAAGCACAAGCGGAAGGTCAACGGCCTCTGCCACTGCCCTGTAATGCCTGTAGAGCCCCTCCTGGGTAGGTTTGTTGTAGTAGGGTGCGACAAGCAGGGCAGCATCCGCCCCGAGCTTCCAGGCCTCCTGCGTCATTGTAATCGTTTCATCAGTGGAATTGGCACCGGTACCTGCTATGACCGGGACCCTTTTGTTTACAACTTCTATGGTACTCTTTATCACCCTGTAATGTTCCTCATAGGTCAGGGTTGCCGACTCTCCTGTAGTGCCACAGGGCACTATGCCGTTTGTTCCCTCTGCTATATGCCACTCAATCAGCTCCGACAGGGCCTTTTCATCCACACCCCCATCCCTGAAAGGGGTAACCAGGGCTACTATTGAACCTTTAAGCATGAACTACCTCCTTAAGAACTTAATCCCCGCCCTTTTCCTCTATCCGGGAAGGGCAATCCTGCAATCTGAAAAGAGTTTATATCTTTACCGGAAACCTGTGACAAAGGCCGGCCCTGTAAGTAGAGCCCGCCTTTTCTATCCACTTGACAAGCCCATAGCCCGGCATCCTTTCGTTTCCCCTGTCCCTTATTGTTATCGCATGACCTTTCTGTAAGGGGTATGTGGTTATCATACAAAACCCCTGATCTGAAATGTCCACAATTGAGCCCTTTGCCTCAACCCTTGTGGCATCTCTTCCCCCCACCTCTGTTACGGCAAACTTGATATTAAGGCTGGTTACCTGTCTGGAAACGCTTCTCTTTTCCGTTGTCATTTTTCTCGTCCATAGACTTCAATATTTATATATCCATCAAATACGGTGACGGCAGGACCTGCCATGTAGATATGCCCATCCCCGGCCCATTCAATAAAAAGGTCTCCACCCGGGAGGTGAACCGTCACGTCTTTTCCTGTAATCCCGATTAATGATGTTGCAACAGCAGCAGCAGAGGCCCCGGTTCCGCAGGCCATTGTCTCGCCGGCACCCCTTTCCCAAACCCTCATCTTTATCTCTTTATCATTTAGTATCTCTACAAACTCCACGTTTGTCCTGCGGGGGAATATCTGATGGTTTTCAATCATTGGGCCGTAGTAGCTTACAGGAAAGGTTCCTGCATCATCAACGACTATAACGCAATGGGGATTCCCCATGGAGAGGCAGGTGATATCAAGAACCCGTCCCTCAACCTCAAGGGGATACTTTATAAAAACGGCTGTTTCCGGCAGGACAGTACTGTTTGTTTCCTGGATATCTATGGGTATCTTCTCCGGTGAAAACTCCGGCATTCCCATATCGACCCTGACCAATCCATCGCATATCTCCGGTCTGATAATGCCCGCCGGTGTCTCTATTCCAAGTACCTTTTTTTCACTTAACCCCCTGTCCCATATGTACTTGGCCAGACAGCGGATACCGTTGCCGCACATCTCGACTTCAGAGCCGTCGGCATTGAATATTCTCATCCTGAAATCGGCCCTCTGAGATGGACAGAGCAGGAGAAGCTGGTCGGCTCCGACGGCAAACCTTCTGTTGCATAAATGGACTGACAGCCTGGAAAGTTCATCAGTGCCGAGATTGGCCAGAGATGAGTCTTTAATAGCGTTAACGACAACAAAATCATTTCCAAGGCCATGCATTTTTGTGAATTCGATTTTCATAATATCAAGAAGTTATCAACCGGATCAAATCTTGTTTTCCCCCTTATCCAGGAAATCAGGTATCATCTCACCGCGGACAAGGTCTCTGTAAGTCTCCCTCTTTCTTGTAATGTAGTGCTCGCTCCCCTTTACAAGCACCTCTGCCGGTCTTGGACGGCTGTTATAATTGGAGCTCATCGAAAATCCATAGGCCCCGGCGCTCATAACGGCAAGACAGTCGCCGTGCTGTACCATGTTGATTTCCCTTTCCCTTGCAAGAAAATCCCCGGATTCGCATACAGGCCCGACAATATCTGCAGTAATCATCTTGCGCCTGTTCTTTCTGACAGGGACGATGTGGTGAAATGCATCATACAGGGTGGGTCTCATCAGGTCGTTCATCCCTGCATCCACTATCACAAACTCCCTGTCCTCCCCCTTCTTCAGATAAAGCACCCTGGTGAGGAGTATGCCGGCATTCCCTGCAATTGAGCGTCCCGGCTCCAGAACTATTGTTATGTCCAGTCCCCCAAGAAGCGGCAGGAGTTTTTTGGCGAGCTCCTTTGGGTGGGGTGGAGATTCGTCTTTATATTGTATGCCAAGCCCGCCGCCTATGTCCAGATATTTCAAATTGATTCCCTCTGCCTTCAGACTTTCAATGAGGACCAGTATCCTCTGGAGTGCATCGACAAAGGGAGTGACCTTTGTTATCTGGGAGCCGATATGTTTGTGAACCCCTATGAGCTCAATATTTTCAAGTCCCTTTGCCAGTCTGTAGTACTCCAGGGCATTTTCTATCGGGATGCCAAACTTGTGTTTTCTAAGCCCTGTTGATATATAGGGATGTGTTTCAGGGTCAATATCAGGATTTATTCTCAGTGCTACCGGTGCAGTGACATTCATCTGTCCTGCTATATCGTTAATCCTTTCAAGCTCCTGTTCGGATTCAACATTAAACATCAATATCCTCTTGCTGAGGGCATATCGAATCTCGTCATCGGTTTTGCCCACCCCGGCATAGACAATCTTCTCCGGTGGTATTCCCACCCGTAAGGCCCTGTAGAGCTCACCTCCGGAGACAATATCAGCACCGGCACCATGATTTGCAACCATACGGAGGATGGCGCTGTTGGAATTGGCCTTCATTGCAAAGCACATTATGTGTGGAATTTCCATAAAGGCGTCATTATATGCCTTCAGATGCCGGGTCAGGGTTTTATGGCTGTAAACATAAAGAGGGGTGCCATACTCATCAATAAGGCTCTTAACCGGAACATCTTCAGCATAGAGCTCTCCTCTTAAATATCTGAAATAATGCATGCTCCTCCCATTGGTAGTCTCAATATTAAATCTTATATTATTAACACAAGGGGCCACTTAAAGTCAAAGTTTTAAGGTGGTAAAACCGGAGACGGACACCTCTCATCCGGTAAAAACAGGACGCTTCTAAAGTTGGTTGACTGACACAATATTTTGTATTGACTATTCACTCTCAAGTATGCTATTCTTCATATAGAGTTTCTGAAGTTTTTGTAGCGCGTAAGACCACAAAGACTTTTAGCTTAGTGGTCTTTTTTATTAGATGCGGAGTAATTCCGGGACTTTAGTTTTTAAGTAAGGAGGTACGAGAGAAATGGCTAATGGAACAGTAAAATGGTTCAACGAGTCCAAGGGTTTTGGTTTTATCACAAGTGAAGACGGCAGCGATGTGTTCGTCCACTATTCCTCAATCCAGGACGATGGGTTTAAGTCACTTGCCGAGGGAGAATCAGTCAGCTTCGATATTGAAGAGGGCCCAAAGGGTCCCAAGGCAGTAAATGTGGTTAGACAGTAATCGACTCTGTAATTGACCAAAGAAAGTCCCTCTGTTTAACATCTTTTTAACAAAGGTTAACAAAGGGACTTTCTATAAATTCTCTATAAATCAGTTAAAAACCTTCCATCCGAGTAAACCCGCTCAACAATAGTCTCAACATCAGAAACCGTGCTTTTTTATAATATCCTTAGTTTCTTGCTATCCCCCCATTTCTTTCCCAGGTACCGATGGTTTTTACAATTGGTGGTTTATAGGGACTGGTCAAGACCTCGCAGAATATCCTGTATTGGAGCATCTCAAGGCCGGCAGGTGTATAACTGCATGTAAACCATGGGAATTTATCCTGCAGGATAGTTATACTTAAAGGGGTGAACATGTCGAAATATATAAAAAATCGTTTTATTTTAATAGGCTTGTTGATAGTGATATTTGTCGCCATCAGCTTAACCTCAAGAACAATATTGCTGTTTGCCAATTTCAATCAGCTTGATTTCGGCTTTGTCATATTAATAAAATTGTTCCTGGTGGGGTTGTTTTATGATTTTGTTGCGGCCATATATTATGTAGCGCCTTTTGCGGTATATGTTGCTTTGATGCCTGACAGGATATTCAATAATACATTTCATAAATACATGCTCTGGCTCTTTTTGTTTGTTAATATTAATTTACTTGTTTTTAATGCTTTTTCTGAATGGTTTTTTTGGGATGAGTTTGGGAAAAGGTTTAATTTTATTGCTGTTGATTACCTTGTATATACACAGGAGGTTATACATAATATCCTTGAATCATACCCGATCCCTTTGCTTCTTACCGCAGTATTCATAATTAGTTCCGTTATCTTTTATTTTATTTATAAGAAAAGAGCTGTTCTTGGTTTTGCATTTGATTCTCCCCAGGGCTATCTGCAACGATTGAAAGTTGCCGCAGTTTTTATCCTTTTACCTTTCCTGTTCTTTAATGTACTTAACAAGCAATCTTTAGCAGACATCTCTGATAATCAATATGATAATGAATTATCCAAGGATGGACTTTATTCTCTATTTTCCGCCTTTAGAAATAATACCCTGGACTATGATGAGTTCTATAAGACCGGGAATATAAAAACTGTAATGTCTAATCTGAAGAGCTTGACCGGATTTGATGATAACTCCTTAAAGTTCATAAGAAAAGAAGGTAAAGAGTTAAAGTATAATATTATTTTGATTATGGTTGAGAGCCTCAGTGCAGAATATATGGGAGTTTTTGGCGATAACCGCGGGTTAACTCCCAACCTGGACAGGTTAGCTGAAAAATCTCTGTTTTTCAATAATTTTTATGCAACAGGGACAAGAACAGTCAGGGGGATGGAAGCCGTTACCTTATCTGTTCCTCCAACACCCGGAAGAAGTATTGTTAAAAGGCCGGACAACCATAATATGTTTTCTTCAGGGTTTATATTTAAGGAAAAGGGATATGAGAATAAATTTATTTATGCTGGATATGGTTATTTTGATAATATGAATGATTTCTTTTCACATAACGGGTTTGATATTGTCGATAGAACGGATATGACCAGAGAGGAGATAACATTTTCCAATGTATGGGGGGTGTGCGATGAGGATCTATTTAATAAGGCGCTAAGAGAATCGGATAAATCATACAGGAAAGGCAAACCGTTTTTTAATTACATAATGACAACTTCCAATCATAGGCCATATACCTATCCTGATGGAAAAATAGATATACCATCGCATACGGGAAGGGCAGGAGGTGTGAAATACACGGATTATTCTATTGAACAATTCCTGAAAAAGGCAGAACACAAACCCTGGTTTAAAAATACTATCTTTGTCATAGTAGCAGACCACAATGGAGGAAGTGCCGGAAAGACATCATTACCTGCATGGCGATACAGGATTCCTCTTTTAATCTATGCGCCGAATATTATAGCCCCGAATACGATAAATAAAGTATCTTCCCAAATCGATCTTATGCCTACTCTTTTTTCAATTATGAACTGGAGCTATGAAAGTAAATTTTACGGCAAGGATATACTTGACAAGAAATTTCGTGAAAGGGCATTTATCGGAACTTACCAGAAGTTGGGGTTTTTAAGAAACAGAAGGCTTCTTATATTGGAACCGGACAGGAGTGTTCATGAGTATAATATAGTTAATCAGGGTCTTAGAAGTATCAAATATAAAGAAATTACTCCTTTAAAGAAAGATGAATCGGATGCGATAACATATTATCAAAGTGCAAGTTATTTATATAAACATCATCTGAATAGATGGAAACAGTGAAGAT
>BTTF01000044.1:0-17647 GCA_036244995.1 bacterium
GCGACAGGGTCTGCAGAAAATGAGGTGATTGCCGGCGACAGGTTGGACGTAGCATAGGTCCTGTTTTCTGATGAGGCCTCATTGCCTGCATCATCCTTTGAACTCACCCTGAAGTTATATGTGGTAAAGCTGGACAGACCTGTGATGTCAACTGAGTGTATAGTTAGTAAATCATTATCAAGGCTTGTAAGCATTCCATATGAGGCGCTGAGACCATATTCCGCCTGTGATGTAGATGCCTCGTTGGTTATCCATGTGATGGTTGCTGAGGATTCGGTAATATTTTTAACCCTTATATTGGAGATGACCGGTGGTGTTTTATCCGGTGGAGTGAGTGTGGTAAAGGTGGCATCATCGGAGGCGCTTGAATTATCCTGGGCATCCTTGCTCAGGACACGGAAATGATAGTCGCTGGAGGGCGAGAGGCCGGTTATGCTTTGAGAGTGACCGGTGACCAATTGGGTATCGAGGGTGGTCTTTGTTCCATAGGAGCTTGTTGTGCCGTACTCCACCTGTGTGTCTGACGGCTCATCAGTTGTCCAGTTGATGAGAACACTGCTGTTTGTTAGGTCACCGGTATAAACGCCTCTAATTTGCGGAGGGGTGGTGTCTTCAGATTCTATCTTTTTGCTCACTTCATTGGAGTAATCACTTTCGTTCCCTAACGTGTCATATGCGCTGACCACGAAAAAGTAAGTCAGACCCTCTGTCAGATTGACGACCGTATAGGTTGTCACATTACCGACATCTATACTCTTTGTGTAATTGCCTGAAGTGGTGCCATAATAGAGTTTGTATCCGGCAAGGTCGGTGAGTGGTGATCCGTCTGCATTTGTAATGGGTGGGTCCCAGCTAAGTGTGGCATTACCTGCAAAGACAACAGCGGCGCTGCTCAAAATAATCATACTGACAAACAATCCTGCATACAGGATTTTGAACCCCTCTTTGATAGTCTTATATATCATTTTATCCCCTCACATAATGAAATCTTATAGCTGAATAAGTTCAGTAATTGTACTTTAACGGAAAAAAAGGGGAAATGAAGTGATTCAGGTCACAGGGAAGCACTTCACCGTGAGATATAAAACGGCCACTTGCTCAGTGTAAAGACAAAAAACGGGGGTTGGATGTAGCAGGAGGAAGCGTTTATGCCGCAAAAAGACATAAAAATACCAGGAAAGGACAAAGAAAGAAAAGACTTGACAAAATTGATATCTTATGCTATAACTATCAACATGGGGTAGAGTAACATATAAAAAATTTTAGTCACACCAAAGGGAGGGATGGAATAATGAAAAGCATATTTTGGGCTGTAATACTATCGAGTATGTTGTTGTTGTTTTTGGGGACTGTATCAGTTGCTGATGCTATGGGTAAGGGTAATAATAATAATAATAATATGTGTTCTGATCATGGTAAGTGGGTTAAATGTGAGTCTAACGGGGGTGGTGGCACTACGCCGGTCCCCGAGCCTTCCACGTTTATACTCTTCGGCAGCCTGCTGATCGGCGCATTCGGAGTTAAAAAGGTGATAACAGGATAGTTGAGATATTATTTGTACGGGGTCCGTCCGGGCTGGTAATATTACCGTTACCAGCCCGAACCCCCGGATAATATAAACACTTCTTTGATTCCGGACATTCATCCTTCGTAATGCTACGGAGAACAGGAGCCGGAATGACACTTGAGAGTTGACAGGACCATGTCTGCCTTCCTCCCTGAAACCTTTGGGATAACGTCTGCACCGGCAGCACTTCAAAACTTTACGTTGAACCTTTTTTCGGCCTTTTTCCCCAACCGTCAGGGTACCACACTTCATGGACATTCTTTTTTGATTTAATCAACTGAAGGACATTTTTCATGATCCAACGCTTGCCTGTCCTATTGCCCCGACTTTTTTGATATAATACAGGCTGTGAAAAGGGAGGCGCTTTCTCAATAATTCCCGAAGTCACCGGGGGTGAGAGGGGATGGATATTAATCGGGATACCGGGAATGGAAGAAAAACATGAGGTGACAGGAGGTTGTATGAGAGCATACCGGAGTATTGAAAGGAGATATAATGGACTTGCTGGATAAAATCAGGAAGCGTGAAGCTGTAGTAGGAGTGATAGGCATTGGTTATGTCGGTCTGCCTTTGGTTATCGAGTTTGGCAGGGCGGGGTTCAGGGTTGTCGGCTTTGATACGGATGAAAGAAAGGTTGAGGACCTGAACGCGGGGAGGTCATATATAAAGCATATCCCGTCAACCGGGGTAAAGGAGTTGGTGGAAGGTGAAAGATTCAAGGCAACTGCTGATTTTTCCTTGCTTGGAGAGGTGGATTGCATAATCATCTGTGTTCCTACGCCCCTTAACAAACACAGGGATCCCGACCTTTCATACGTCCTTGGAACCACGGATATCATAGCAAAATATTTGAGGGAGGGGCAGTTGGTTGTGCTTGAGTCCACAACATATCCCGGCACCACTGATGAGGAGATGAGGGCAATTTTGGAGGCAACCAATATGAAAGCCGGGCAGGACTTCTATCTCGCTTATTCTCCGGAGAGGGAAGACCCGAATAATAGCAGTTTTTCTACAAGGACGATTCCAAAGGTGGTTGGCGGTTATACAGAGCAGTGCCTGGGGCTTGCTGATGCGTTATACAGCGCTATTGTGGAGAGGACGGTTCCGGTATCTTCAACGAAGATTGCAGAGGCAACAAAACTCCTTGAAAACATCTACAGGACTGTAAATATTGCACTTGTTAATGAGCTGAAGGTGCTCTTTGACAGGATGGGCATAGATGTATGGGAGGTGATAGAGGCATCAAAGACCAAGCCCTTTGGATTTCAGGCATTCTATCCGGGGCCGGGGTTGGGTGGCCACTGTATTCCGATAGATCCCTTCTATCTTACCTGGAAGGCCAGGGAGTATGACTTTAATACAAGGTTTATTGAGTTGGCAGGAGAGATCAATACATCCATGCCCTATTATGTAATAGACAGGGTGGTTCATGCCCTTAATGAGAGGGGCAAGAGCATAAAGTCTTCTAAAATTCTTGTACTTGGGCTTGCTTATAAAAAGGATGTGGGTGATACCAGGGAATCACCGTCACTGAAACTGATAGACCTTCTTATGCAAAGGGGTGCAAGTGTTGATTACAACGATCCCCATGTGCCGCGTACCGTCAAGCTGCGCAAGTATGACCTTAAGATGACGTCGGTATCCCTTACCGGGGAGAACCTCAGGGAATATGACTGTGTGGTTGTAGCCACTGACCATTCAGACTATGATTATGATTTCATAGTAAGGAATTCCTCACTCGTTGTGGATACCCGTAATGCCACAAAGGGAGTGAAGGAAAGGGATAAAATAGTCAAGGCATAGAGGGCTGAGGTATTACAGTGGTGAGCGGATTAATCACGGCTGAGAATGTTGGAATTATACGCGAGAAACCGGAATAGGGCAACCCCGAGAATTGTTCCCAGAATATTAAATATCAGGTCACTCATCTGGGAACTTCTTGTGGGCAGATAGACCTGAAGGAGCTCTATTGTAAGGCTTATAGCCCCTCCTGAAAGTATGGCTGTCAGATACATTATTGATGCGGAAGGTTTTTTAATGGTATAGAGTAAAAAGGAGAGGATAAATCCAAAAGGAATAAAGCCGGCGATATTAATTGCGATATCCTTAAAATATGACCGGTTTGGGTGGAAGTCCTTCCAGATGGGGACTAAAACGGTTTTCCTGAATATCCGGAAGGTCGCCGGAATGACAAGGTTATGCCCTTTTCCTGCAAGATTAATCACTGAACGTCCTGCTTTTTCATTGAACATATAGAGTGAAACAATTCCCTTATTCTTCAGCAAGGTCTGCGTTGCACCCAGTGTCCATGCCTGATAATTTCGATATACTTTACCTGCCTTTAATACTCGGCTATATATCGCCAGACCCAGAATATTGCCTCTCCAGTAATCTCTTCCCGACATGGAGTTACCAAGAACAATCTGTCCGGATAGGGTCCTTTTTTGATTAACCAAGGTGTAATCAGGATAATTTTTTGCAAGTTCTCCATCAATATATAAGGAAGTTCCCTTTTCCCCTGATGTAATCGTTATAAAACATGTTTTTCTTTTTTGTAAAATCTTTCCAGTTCCAATCTCTTTAAGGTTTCTACGGTTTTTTGAGTTAATGTCACCGCGACGGATAATTAAATGGGATTTCCACTGGCCGATCATGAGGTTCTCAACTTTACCGCTATCATAGAAAGACATGATGCGTTCAATGGAATAGGTCTGTTCCTTTTGCGGCTGTATGATAAGTTCGATACTGATAGAATTTCCCGCCACGGGATTTTGTGTTGATGTATTTAAAGCCTTAGGCGTATAGACAATCCCATGTCCATAGAAATGAATGCCGTTTCTTCCTTTTAACCACTCGACTTTATTTGCAGGATTAAATTTCAGGGGCCAGAGTCCTGCAAGGAAAATAACAGTGACTATAAGGAGACAAATAACAGTGAGTTGCTTTGCCCCCGGTTTTTTTAATATATGTAAGTTCATTTGTTGTTAATAGTCTTTTTTAAGCTTCACGATTCCATCTTCTTATCGTGAAGGCATCGTGAAACTCAAGAATCTTTTTTAGCCTCTCGATTACCTCAAGATTCCTCAAGATAAAAATAAAACATCTTCTTTCTGTTTTTTATCTTGAAGCCATCGTGAAGCAATATACTCCTCAACTCCCATTTATAACTAACTACATTAGCAAAGAATCTATCCCGAAGGCAAGATTGTGAAAAATATGGTCTATTGTTTTATTTCTCGGGTTTCCGCTAAAATGAGTGAAACAGGAAGGGAACCGATAGAGTGATGGTTTCTCAAGCCGGTAAGTCCAGGGGGGAAGAAAAGGGCAGCATATGCGGATTAGCCGGACCTGTTTAGAGGGAGACCCGTATATTTGGAAAAGACCGCCATGAAGGGAAAGCCCGAAATTGAATTCTTGAAAGGCATCGAACTCTTTTCTTCGTTAACTGAGGATGAGTTGCGTGAAATTACCAGTTCCAGGAGTATAGTAATAAAAAAGTTCAGGAAGGGTCAGACGATTCTTTATGAAGAAGATACCAATGAGTATATGTATATAATTTTTGAGGGAGAGGTTAAGGCGATTCAGACAACAGAGGATGGAAAAGAGATAATCCTTGCCATGCACGGTTCAGGCGATTTTTTCGGGGAAATATCATTACTTGATGGTAAAACGATTCCAGCGAGGGTTATGGCGACAAAGGATGCCATTACAGCTATTATTTCAAAAAGGGATTTTTATTCCCTGCTCGGTCATAATAAAGTAGCCATAAAAATGTCGCAAATATTGTGCTCCCGGCTTCGTGAGTCATGGGCCAAGGTGCAGATGTTGAATTTTAACAATGCATCCCAGAGGGTGAAGATGTTATTGATTATGTTGTCCGACAAGTATGGGAGCAAGTCGGATGAAGGGATAATATTAAAGATTAAACTTACACACCAGGATATAGCGGAGATGAGCGGTATGACTCGCGAGACTGTTACAAGAGTAATTGACAAATTACAAAAAAGTGGGGAGATAGCGGTTCTCAAGAATAAGGTTATACGTCTGACTCCTGATTTTTGCAAGGAGTTTAAGGGTGCAATTTAGATCGGGTCAAGAGCACCTGCTCCTGAACAAAAGCCCGGGGTTATAGATCTGCCCATGCAGCTATCAAGAAAGATGATTTCAGGGCATCTCGGTTTTCTGTTCTTTACTGCCGTAACCTTAATACTTTTTTATACCCCCCTCATGGACTTGATGATTTTGTCGTTTCACAAGG
Source organism: bacterium (assembly GCA_036244995.1). Taxonomy (GTDB): domain Bacteria; phylum Nitrospirota; class Thermodesulfovibrionia; order Thermodesulfovibrionales; family JdFR-85; genus BMS3Bbin07. The sequence goes on from BTTF01000044.1 coordinate 5,826, forward strand.
AGGTATATTCCCACATAATACTGGTACCCCTGGTGAGCGGGTACTTTTTTTATTTGAACAGGAAGGTGATATTCTCTAATGTAAGACGTTCTTTTGTGCCCGGTGGCATGGTTGTAATATTGGGCGTCATAGTCTATCTGATCGGGACATATTATGGGCAGAGACTCAACCGGAATGACTACCTTTCACTCATGACCTTCTCGGCCCTGGCTTTCTGGATCGGCGGGTTTATATTTTCTTATGGCTTGCAGGCCTTCAATGCCGCCTCGTTTCCCCTTTTATTCCTTGGTTTTATGATACCGATTCCTTCTGTAGTGTTGGAATGGCTCATTCATTTATTGCGGACAGGTTCAGTAGAGGTTGTTGCTTTTATTTTCAGGCTCACAGGGGTGCCTGCTGTCCAGGAGGGATATGTTTTTCATTTGCCCTCGCTCGGTATCGAGGTTGCGAAGCAGTGTAGCGGGATTCGTTCAACCATTGTCCTCTTTATCTCCAGTATCATTGCAGGTCACGTATTTCTCCGGACGGGATGGAAGAAGATTGTCCTGTACCTGTCGATATTTCCTGTTACCATTGTAAAGAACGGACTACGCATTGTAACACTTGCAGTGTTGGGGGAATACGTGGATAAGACATTTCTTACCAACAGCATCCTGCATAGGGACGGGGGGATACTCTTTCTCTTCATTGCCGTCTTAATTATCCTTCCACTTCTGTGGGTGCTGAGCCGGTCTGAAACAAAGGTAGACAGGGGGCTTAATTGTAAAGAAAGGGCAGGAAAATGATAGAAAATAGAGAAAAACCTGACCAGCAACTGTAACCCTTAATAACAGTCCTGTTGCAGTTCCTGAGCCTCCTACTTTTATACTCTTTGGTACTGTCCTGATCGGGGCTCCTGGTATGAAAAGGATAAAAAGATAGTTAAAGACTTTTATCCGCAGATTACACAGATTTTCCCTCTTTTTCAGACAGGATTACAGGATAATTTGGATAGCAGATTAAAAACAGAATACTCTTTCTCCTGGACAGGATTAACAGGATGTTTCAGGATAATTGATTAACTGCAGTTCCTTATCCTTTCTTAATCCTGTTAATCCTGTCTAAAAAAGGTTTGTGTCTTTATGTATATCGGTTACCGGAGACAACTGAAGAATATCTGTCTGTAGATTGCACGGATATCGCAGGTTTTTTAAAAGAGAGACACCAATTCCTAAAAAACAGCCTGGGCAGCTTTTCAAATGTCTCCACAAACCTCGTTGGAATAATCACTTTCGTTGCCTAATGTATCATAAGCTGTAACTGCAAAGCACACGGTGTCTGCTGTTGAGGTGTCTGATGTTGGCAGGGCATTGTAAATGGAATCAATGATAGTGGCGATTTCGACACTTGTTGTGTCTCCTACGTCTATGGAGCCCGTATAATTATCTGAAGAGGGACCGTAATAGAGTTTGTATCCTTTAAGGTCGGTCAAAGGGGTTCCATTCTCATTTGTGGTTGGTGCCTCCCACTCCAGCTTGGCGCTTGTCAAGACCTTTGTGGTGGTACTCCCGTCTCCGGTATAGTCGGCAATGCTACCGTCACCTGCCCCGCAACCGGATAAGACAAAAATAAGTGTTAGCGATGTAGCAAGGAGGAGGAGAATATTAAATGTTTTTCTTTTCTGAATCATGTTTGCCTTGCTCCGGAAGCCCGGGATCAAATCTGCTCCTGCAGATATCTTAAGCCTTCTGATGACCGTAACAGAAATATTGTTTGTCTCTGTAGTTACAGGATACCAGATATTCACGGGCGACAATGTGATTCAGATCACGATTTTTCTGTCAGTGCAGGATAGTATACACCAGGGAGAGTAAAAAAACCAGGCTTTTGTGAGGATAACTATTCAACCGTTACACTCTTTGCCAGGTTTCTTGGCTGGTCAACATCACAGCCCTTCAATATACCGATGTAGTATGCAAGGAGTTGCAGGGGGATAACATTGACAAGGGGAGACAGTGAAGAGTGTGCTGAGGGTACCACAATCAAGTCGTCCACCTTGTCACTAAGTGATTCCGGCTCGTCGGTTATTGCTATCACCCTTCCACCCCGTGCCTTCACCTCCTCTATGTTGGAAAGGGTCTTTTCAAAAAGGTTGTCCACCGGGGCTATAACAACAACCGGCAAGCCTTCTTCTATCAGGGCAATAGGGCCATGTTTCATCTCTCCAGCCGGATATCCCGTAGCAGGTATGTATGATATTTCCTTTAGTTTCAGGGCTCCCTCAAGCGCTATTGGATAATTTATGGCATCCCTTACAGGCCGTTTCTTTTGCAGATAGCTTGAAATCATCTGTGGAATAACCTCTGTATCGGTGTCGGAGGAGAACTTGTGACCCTCTGCAATGAGGTGCGATCTCAGGTTCCTGTAATTCTCGATTATCCCGTTGTGTACAACAGCAATCCCGTCTGCTCGGTGCGGATGGGCATTTCTTGAGGAAGGGGCTCTATGTGTGGCCCATCTTGTGTGTCCAAGTCCGACCATTGCGTCCGGTGTTGGATGTGGCAGGGTCTTCTGCAGGTCCTTTATCTTGCCTTTTGTTTTGTATATTTCAATACCGTTGCCATTCTGAAAGGCAATACCTGCAGAATCATACCCCCTGTATTCAAGCCTCTTCAATCCGTCAACCAAAACCGGCAGGGAGTTTCTTTTTCCTGTATATCCGACTATTCCGCACATGTTGCCTCCTTGTTCATTTGCGAAATTGTATAACCTTCAGCTTAATACAAGATTTAGCGGCAATAAATATGCCTATCTTTCTTGATTTTGGGAGATTTATCAATTGTAATCCCTGTGTCCGTTGCCGGGTTATCCGAGTCGGATGTGCATATGTAAAAAAGGTAGAGATTTATGCCTTGCAAATGCCTATCTTTTAACCGGCAAGTTTTATAGAGCTGAGAAGGAATTTCTGAATTGCCCCCTTCATATGGTAGTATAATAGATACTTGTGGTTATGTTCTTCTACAGAATGATAATATAGATATACGAAGCGATGAAGATGCTTGAGAAGGCGGCCTTGCTCCTTCCTGCTAACCCCGCTCTCCGTTACCATTTTGCACTTGCATACATGGAGAGCGGTAAACCCGGAGCAGCCGGAGAGAACTTTGAAAAGGCTATTGCGGCGGGGAATTTTTCCGATGAAGCGAGGGCCGGGGGCTGCTTAACATTCTTAACAAATGAAAAGGGAGGAACGATAGAGATGAAAAAGGTTTTGTTGTTATGTATTATATTTTCTTTAGCCTTTCTGTCGGCGGCCTTTGCCAGTGATTATCTGATCGGCGATGGAGACACGCTTAAGATATCCGTGTGGGGGGAGCCTGAACTCAGCGCAGTCACCATTGTCAGGCCTGACGGCAAGATAACGCTTCCGGCAGTGGGTGATGTAAGGGCTTCAGGGTATCAGCCGAGAGAGCTTGCCGGGAAACTGACCGGGGATTTAAAGAAGATCATGAAAGAACCAATTGTAACGGTTACAGTTACAGGAATTACAAATAATAAAGTATATGTTTTTGGCGGTGGAGTTCCCTCAGGTGTATTCAATCTTCCCGGCAGGACGAGTTTGCTCCGGTTTCTCTGCAGGCTTGGAAGTTTTGAGAATGCAGACCTTAAACGTGCCTATATTATAAGGGAAGGCAAGAAACTGGATGTTAACTTCTACAACCTTTTTATAAAGGGCGACCTCTCCAGGGATGTAATGCTGAAGGCGGATGACGTAATTTACATACCCGATAATGAACTTGACAAGATTTATGTTATAGGCGCGGTAAATGAGCCGAAATATGTTTTTTACCGTGAAGATATGAGGGTACTTGATGCCATCCTGGAGGCAGGAGGGTTTACAAAATTTGCCAGGGAAAACGATGTTCTTGTCCTGAGGAAGAAAGCCGGGCGAACGGAGACTATAGTTGTAAAGGTGAAGGACCTTACGAAAGAGGGGAATCTTAAAGAGAACATTGCGTTAGAGCCTGGTGACTTTGTGATTGTCAAGGAGGGTATATTTTGATTCGAGTGACGAAATCGTTTAAGCGGCCATTACAATCATTCTCATTATTATCAAAACAGGTGAGGGATGAAAAAGATTAAAATAGCGCTTATACTCTTTCTGGCCCCGTTTTTCCTTGTAAGTATGATATCCGTCTCACAGGCTGAGCTTAGCCTTATACCAACCATCAGTCTCCGGGAGGAGTACAATGACAACATCTTTCTCGCAGCATATAATGAAGAGGATGATTTCCTGACAACCGTTAGCCCTGCAGTTGCCCTGACTTATGCTGCCGGGGGAATGGACCTTGCACTTGACTACAGACTCGATTTTGATTTTTATAGATATAACCCGGACAGAAATGAGATAAGACAACTTGGAAGGTTTGAATCTACCTTGTCATCTTACAGAGACATTTTTTTTATAAGAGTCTCTGATGTATTTGCAAGGGTGCCCATTGATGTGCGAAGTCAAGTAGCCCTGGACAATCTCCTGACAAATACGACCGATTCGAACCGTTTTCTTGTCAACCCCTATCTGGAATATCCCTTGAGTGATACGTTTCGGGCAAGGGTTGGCTATACTTATGAGAATATCTGGTATGCGGAAGGGGTGGGGGATGATGCAGAGAATAATTCAGCTGATTTAAGCATTATAAAAGAGATATCCTCAAAGATGACGGCATCATTGACGTATACCTATCTATCTCACAGACCTGACAGGACGGAAGATTATGACAGGCAGAATGCCGGCCTCGGTATCGACTATAAAATAAGCCCAAGACTGTCTCTTAATGCCGGTGCAGGACAGACGCGGTTTGCCTACAAAACAGGCGTTGAATTTGATTCAACTATATGGAATATTAAGGCTGATTATTTGTTAACGGAGAACCTTGCATTGAGTGCAGGTTACGCCGAGACTTTTTCAGACTCCGTTAATGTTGGCGCTTACAAGAGAAAGTCTTCAACCGGAGCCATCAGCTATAGTGGAAAGAGTACGGTTACCCTGAGAGCTTTCAAAAATGTAGACAAGTATATTATAGCTGACAGGGAAGACAGGTCAAGGGGTGTAGCAATCGGTTCCAGCATCCCGCTCACATCCAGAATAACAGGAACACTGACAGGAAGATACACATACTATGAATTCTTGCCTCAGGAAGAAAACGTAGACAGGTATGGTCTCGGTCTTTCCTTTAATTACAGTTTAAAGCTGCTTACAGCAACACTTGGTTATACACACAATCTGAATGATTCGGATATAGAAGCTAGAGATTACAGAAACAATATAGCATGGTTACGGGTCAGACTTACTATCTAGGTAGAAGTATATGAAGTGCGGGTGATTTCTGAAATTAAAGGAGCGAAATGTACGAAACATTTTATAGTTTAAGGGTAAAACCCTTTGAACTGGTGCCAAGTCCTGACTTCCTCTTTCTAAGCAGGTCTCACAGGAAGGCATTGACCTATCTCAAGTACGGCATTACAGAGAAAGTGGGGTTCATGCTCCTTACGGGTGAAGTCGGTTCCGGCAAGACGACCTTGATAAGGAACCTGATAAGGGGATTGGACAGCAATATTGTACTGTCAAAAATATTCAACACAAAGGTATCTTCCGAGCAGCTTATCTCATTGATAAACGAAGATTTTGGGCTGGACGTAAATGGCAAGGACAAGATATCCCTGCTTAGGGAACTGAATAATTTCCTGATCAAACAGTATGCTGAAAAACATAACCCTATACTTGTGATTGACGAGGCTCAGAATCTGACCCCTGAACTCCTTGAAGAGGTCAGAATGTTGTCTAACCTTGAAACAGATGATGCAAAACTTTTACAGATAGTCCTGGTCGGACAGCCGGAACTGAAAAAGGTTCTCGCCCGTCCTGAATTACGCCAGCTGCGGCAGAGGATCAGCATCAGTAGTCATATTTATCCTATAACGAGGGTTGAAACAGAGGAGTACATATTTCACAGGCTTGAAGTTGCAGGTAACAGGGACGCGGTTATATTTAGAAATGGGACTGTTGAGTCTGTTTATAACTTCAGCAAGGGTATTCCCAGACTTATCAATATAGTCTGTGACTTCCTTATGTTGGCAGCCTTTGTTGAAGAGACGAGGGAGATCACGTCAGACCTTGTTAAAGAGGTTATAGGTGAGCTTGAGACTGAAAACAGATTCTGGCAGGATGGAGATTCCCTCAGCAGCAAGCTCGATAATATTATCAAGGATATTGAAACCTTAAAAAGGGTAACAACTGAACTTCAGGAGAGGCTTGGAGTTGGGAAAAAGTAGATAAGTAGAAAGGGTGAATGAGTAAAAATGGATTAAAATTTGATTCTTCTGCAAAAGGCCGGACAAATTACCGTTATTATTAGTTTGGGCAAATGTATTGTTAACCTATTCAAAGAGGATACATATGAAATCCGAGAGCCTTAACTGGTACGTCCTGTATGTAAAGTCAAGACACGAGTTTGTCGCCTGTGATGAACTTATGAAAAAGGGAATAGAGGTATATCTGCCCTCTGTGAAGAAGCTGAGACAGTGGAAGGATAGGAGGAAGTTTGTTGACTTTCCACTTTTCCCCGGCTATCTCTTTGTCCATATTAGCGCCAACCCGGAGACATTCTTAAATGTACTTAAGACAAAGGGTGTTATAAGCTTTATCTCATTGACCCCAGGTTATCCGGCGCCTGTGTCACCTGAGGAAATAAATTCCCTGAAGTTGTTGATACAAAGCGGAAAAGAGTTTGATGTCCATCCTTTCCTGAAGGAGGGAACAAGGGTGAGAGTGAGAAGGGGTCCGCTTGAAGGTGCCGAGGGGATTCTCAGGAACAAGGAAGACCAGTATATATTTCACGTTAATCTGGATCTTTTGGGCAGAAGTGTGGGAGTGAAAATATACGCCGATGAGCTTGAAGCAGCCTGAAGACGACCGGAACAAAAAAATTGAATCTGATTGTTTTTATATCAACCAGGATGTTTTTACAAAATCGAACCATTTTTTAACGATTAGGTGTAGACAAAAGTTTTTTTCTTTGCTATGCTCAATATAACGTAATGTTTTTATGTATTAATCCTGTCTGATATTCCACAGAATAAAGCTAAGGGGCGGAGTTCAAATCAAGATAGAGGAGGGAGCTCCTCTATCTTGACTGCGTACCCGATGTGGAGTTTTTAACCCACCTTTGATTAATTTTTGTTAACCTCCCGAAAATTAATCAAAAATCCTTGATTTTTCTCGGGAACTTATATATAATTTAATTGAGACATAAAAGATCCCTGAAATCAAGGTGGAGTTTTGTTAGGAGAGTATCTCAGAAAACACCGTGAAGAGGCTAATCTTTCCCTGAAAGAGATATCCTTGATAACGAGAATACGCTGTGAGTATCTGAAGGCGCTTGAAAATGAGGAATTTGAGAAGATTCCGGGTGAAGTCTTTGTCCGGGGATATATAAAAGAGTTCCTGAAGACCATTTCAATTGAGCCATCAGAGGCCATCAGGCTTTATAGCGAACAAAAGAAGGCGAGTTTAGCTGCTGAGAAGCCTTTACCACCACCTCCCAAAACAAGATTTTCCCCGCAGGTTTTTCTGTATCCAATAGTTGTCCTGTTAATAGTTGTTCCGATGATTATGCTGTATTCTTATATTAAAAGCCCCGGTGATTTAGCTGGAAAAGTTAAAAGAGAGAGTAACATAGACAGGGTTGTAACCATGATACCTAATCCTGTTGCACCTGCTGAGGCTGATTACACAAACAAGCATGTCCTTGAGATCAGGGCCATGGAAGATACATGGATATTTCTCAAGATTGACGATAATCTGAGTTACTCGATGATTCTGAAACCGGGCCAGAAGAGGATATGGACAGGAGACAGGAAGTTCTTTCTCAAAGTAGGCAATGCAGGTGGTATAAAACTGACTTTTGACGGCAGAGAACTAGGGGCTCCCGGAAAGAGGGGTCATGTTGTGAAATTAATCCTTCCTCAGGATATCAAGGAAATCAGAGATTAGGAATCTATAAGTTATAGTTTAGTCACTGATTCAGATATTCACATCCCTGTTCCTTACCGGATACAGCCAATATTTATCCACAGATTACACAGATTTTCGCAGATTTTCTCCCAGAATTTAAAACAAAATTGACAGGATCAGATAACAGATAAGAACAGAATACTCTTTCTTTTTTAGACAGGATTAACAGGATACTATTTAAAATTCCGTCTATCACTCCTTCTAAATCCTTATCTTGAGTCTATCGAGAAGGCATCGTGAAGCTCAAAAACTTCTTCTTTAGCCTCACGATTACTTCAAGATCACTCACGATTCAAAAAAATTGAAAAGTTTCTTTCCGTTTCTTATCCTCAATTTATAATACTCCTCAACTCCGCCACTCCTGAACTCCCTCTCCTTTTTCTGCTATAATTTATCCATGCTTAACCTTACCGGGAATGCACTCCGTGTGCTGAGCGCCCGATATCTTCTTAAGAACGAAAAGGGTGAGGTAGTAGAGTCGCCGGAGGGAATGTTCCGCCGTGTTGCCTCCCATGTAGCACGGGCTGAAGGTCTTTACGGAGAAGATACCCGGGCCTGGGAACAGAGGTTCTTTACTTTGATGACTGAACTGAGATTTCTGCCAAACTCCCCGACCCTGATGAATGCCGGTAAAGAGATCGGACAGCTTGCTGCCTGTTTTGTCCTGCCGGTTGATGATTCGATGAAGAGTATCTTTGATACTCTGAAAAACACTGCCCTCATCCTGCAAAGCGGGGGTGGAACAGGTTTTTCCTTCTCCAGACTCAGGCCCAGGTCTGATATCGTCAGGACAACCGGAGGGATTGCCAGCGGCCCGGTCTCCTTCATGAAGATATATAACACCGCTACCGAGGTGATAAAACAGGGTGGCGCCAGAAGGGGCGCCAATATGGGTATCCTGAGGATAGATCATCCCGACATACTCGATTTTATAGAGGCAAAGAAGAGCCAGGGTGAACTGACTAATTTCAATATATCCGTGGCAGTTACCGATGCCTTTATGGCGGCGCTCCAAGAAGACGCGGAGTATGAACTTGTTAATCCGAGAACAGGCGAGCCGGTCGGCAGGCTCCGTGCACGTACGGTTTTTGATGCGATTGTCAGGAGTGCACATGAGACAGGGGATCCCGGGCTTGTCTTTATAGACCGGATAAACAGATTCAACCCCACCCCCCATCTCGGTGAGATAGAGAGCACCAACCCTTGCGGTGAGCAGCCGCTTCTGCCATATGAGGCCTGTGTGCTCGGCTCAATGAACCTTTCAAAATATGTTCGTAATTCAATAATTGATAACCCTGAAGGTAACCCTGTCATTGATTATGAAAGTCTTGGAGAGGATATAAGGGTTGCTGTCAGGTTTCTTGACGACTGCATCGATACCAACAGGTATCCCCTGCCCGAGATTGAAAGGATGCACAAGGGTAACAGGAAGACAGGTCTTGGGGTAATGGGCTGGGCGGATATGCTCATACTCCTCGGTATCCGGTATAATTCTGAGCAGGGTTTCAGGCTTGCAAGAGAGGTGATGAGATTTATACAGACAAGGTCAAAGGAGGCCTCGGCAGAGCTTGCAGAGAAGCGGGGTGTTTTTCCTAACTTTAAGGGGTCGATTTATGATGCCCCTGGTATGCCAAAGGTGAGGAATGCAACGACCACAACAATTGCGCCCACAGGCACGATCTCCATAATTGCAGATTGCTCAAGCGGCATAGAACCCATCTTTGCCCTCGCCTACAGGAGGCTCATACTCGATACAGAGTTGGTTGAGGTGAATAAATACTTTTTTGCACTTGCCGGGAAGCTCGGTTTCTATTCCCGGGAGCTTGAGAAGAAGGTGTTAATGAAGGGGAGGCTGAGGGGAATAAGAGAGGTGCCGGCTGAGATAAAGAGGCTCTTCAAGACTGCGCATGAGATCCCGCCGAAAGACCATATAGAGATGCAGGCAGCCTTTCAGGAGTATACTGATAATGCAGTCTCAAAGACGGTTAACCTTCCAAAGAGCGCAAAGAGGACAGATGTGGAGAAGGCGTTTCTTCTGGCATATGAAAAGGGATGCAAGGGGGTAACGGTCTTCAGGTATGGTGTCCGGAAAGCGGGTACGCTCATGAGATTGAGGGATTAGAGGATTGAGAGATTGAGAGATTGAGGAGGTTTTGAGATGATTCTTGGAGTTAATGTTGATCATATTGCTACGTTGAGACAGGCCCGCAGGACTTTTGAGCCGGACCCTGTTATGGCTGCCACACTGGCTATACTGGGTGGCGCTGATGGAATAACCGTACACCTCAGGGAGGACCGCAGACATATTCAGGACAGGGACCTGAGGCTGCTCAGGGAAGTCGTGCCCGTGGAGCTGAACCTTGAGATGGCGGCCACAGAGGAAATGATAGATACTGCAATACAGATCAGGCCTGACCTTGTCACTATTGTGCCTGAAAAACGTGAGGAACTGACAACCGAAGGGGGGCTTGACCTGCATGTGCCGGGGAACAGGCTTCGTGATGCTGTACAACGTTTAATGAAAGAAGATATCCCCGTGAGTTTTTTTATAGCACCTTCCATAGTTGATGTGGATGTTGCAAAAGAGATAGGGGCTGCAATGGTTGAGGTCCATACAGGGCATTACGCAAACTCAAGGGGTGAGGAGCAGCGTGAGGAGTTGAAGAAGGTAATAGCTTCAATCGAAAGGGCAAGACTTAATGGCCTTTATGCAAATGCAGGGCACGGCCTTACATATTACAACATCAGACCGGTTGCATCCATTGAAGGTCTCAGAGGACTTTATATAGGGCACAGCATTATATCAAGGGCAGTCCTTGTGGGTATGGAGAGGGCTGTGAGGGAGATGAAGGAGATAGTGGATTGACTATTGACTATTGAAAGATTGAAAGATTGAAAGATTGAAAGATTGAAAGAAATGGATTCGATAGATTTAAAGAAGAGAACTAAAAAATTTGCCCATCGTTGCGTAAAGCTGGCCCTTGCTTTACCGAAAAACGCATTAGGAAAGCATATTCAGGGACAGTTAGTCAGGTGCTCTACTTCTATAGCGGCAAATTACAGGGCAGCATGTTTATCACAATCAAAGGCAGGATTTATTGCCAAAATTAGTATTGTAATCGAAGAAGCGGATGAGACATCATTCTGGTTAGAATTTATTCTGGATGAACAATTAATAAAGAAAGAGCAGATTGGTCCTTTATTGAAAGAAGCAGATGAACATATAGCTATATTTATATCGTCAAGAAAAACAGCAAGAAACAATAACTGATATGTTAAATAGTCAATTATCAATCGACAATAATCAAATTGATATGTTAAATAGTCAATCGACAATCGTCAATAGTCAATGCTAAAATGATCCACGGAACAGGCATTGATATAGTGGATGTGCAGAGGCTTGAGCAGGCTATCAGGAGATGGGGTGAAAGGTTTGTTGAACGGGTTTTTACGACTGAGGAGATTAAATACTGCTCCGGGAAGGCAAGCCCCTATAATTCCTATGCGGCCCGTTTTGCAGCCAAGGAGGCCTTTATAAAGGCCCTGAAATCCAGCGCGCACATTCCTTTTAAAGAGATAGGTGTGATAAACAGAGTCTCTGGTCAGCCTGAGATCAGACTTTATGGTAATGCCGGGGCGCTGTTTGCCGAGGGTTTTCGTAACGGAAGGATTCATCTCAGTCTCAGTCATGACAGGGGGTGCAGTATTGCATCTGTGGTTATAGAGGTGAATGATTCATAAGTATATGAAAGTTGACAGTTTTTCTATCGGA
>BTTF01000045.1:0-17633 GCA_036244995.1 bacterium
GCGGCAGTATCCGGTGGCACTCCAGGTGATGCCAAGGCATATGCCGTGCGCGGTATGTACGATATGGGCAAAATGCTCCACGTTGAAGCATCCTACGGTAAGAGCGAGACGGCTGGTGGTTATGTAGCTAATGTCGCTACAAAGGATTACACTGTCCTGGATGTTGGGGCTGCTTACGAGATGCAGGGAGCCACACTCAAGGCCGAATACATTGATGGCAAGAATGTCTTGGGTCAGGATGGACGAGACCAGTCTGTCTGGTATCTGCATGCAGGTTACCAGGTTACACCAATGTATGAGACAGTGGTCAGGTATTACCAGGGAAATGATGATCTCAGTGATACCAGTCTCGGCAATACCTTTATCGGCCTGAACGTATACCTCAACCCGGCCAAGAAATATGCTTCACGTATTCAGTTGAACTATGTGCTTGCCAGCGGGGACACAGGTACTGCATGGAAAGGTCTTGGCGGTTACACGGATGATGCCTTCCTGGCACAGTACCAGGTTGCATTTTAAGACTGCTTAAGACTAACTGATGAGATTTAAAAGGCCGGTCAGGAGTTCCTGACCGGCCTTTTTTTATCACCTTGAAATTTTCAAATCATGATCTTTGCAACAAACTCCTCAAGGTCATCCTCAGCACGCAGGAATTCATCTACTACCTGTGGATCAAACCGGGTTCCTGATACTGAAGTGATATACTCCTTTGCCTCTTTAAAGGGGATTGCGTTCCGGTATGGTCTGTCCACTGTAAGGGCATCGAGGGTGTCGCAGACTGCAAATATCCTTGCCCCCAGGGTTATTTCAGTTCCCTTCAACCCCCGCGGATATCCTGAGCCGTTATAGAGTTCGTGGTGGGAGTGTATTATATCTGCAACTCTGGAGAGGTATCCTATGTGATTTATAATCCTGTAACCTGTTTCCGGATGCTGTGCCATTACAGCGGTCTCTTCTTCAGAGAGTTTCCCCTGCTTCAGCAGGATGGAGTCAGGTATGCCTATCTTGCCTATATCATGCAGTAAAGAGCCGCAGTATATATCTACAAGGTCCCTGCCTGTTATCCCGAATTTCCGGGACAGGATCATGGCAAACTGTGTAACACGGTAGGAATGATCTCCAACCTCATGTTCCCTTGCGTCTATCGCCTTTACAAAGGCCTCAATAGTGGCAAGGTATACCCCCTCCATCTTTTCAAGGACGCCTCCGAGGAACCTGTCCCTGAAATAGCATTTTTCACAACAATAGGGGCCGTCATCCTTAATATGTAATCCATCGTATATCTCTGTCCGGCAGGCCTTGCAATAGATACCGGTACTTTTGTTTGTTTCAGAAATGAATAGTTCGGGATTGTCAAGAAATCTATCCCTGCATTTTTCAGAGCAGAAGAAATAGGTTTTTTTATTATAAACAGTTGTCTCCGGATCATTAAGCCCGCTGACATCCATTTTGCATACAGGATCTTTTCTCATGGTTAAGCCCATATTCTATAAGCCCTCATTGGAAAAAGTGGATAGTGAATAGTGAATAGTGAGTTTAAAAATACCCCGTCTCTGCGACGGGGTATTTTTTTAATAATATCTCCACACTATTATGAGACTTTTATTACTTGCCGGCATCAGTCTCTTTTTTATGTTGGTGTTCTGCGGCCGGACACCCTCCTGCGGCGCCCTCCATTTTGTTCTTCATCATCATGTGCATTTTTGACATCATCTTGTCCAGGTTTCCAATCATCAAATCCAGTTCCTTTACCATCTCCTTCTTTTCACTCTTTGCAGGCTCCAGCAGCATCTTTTTCTGTATCTCCATTGACCTCTTCATCATATCCGTTATCTTCATCATCATTACATGTTTCATCATCATTCCACAGTGTTCCATGTGCCCCGGCTGTCCTTCCATGCTGCCTTTACTGTTCATCTGTGCATGACCATAACCTGCAGTCTCTGTCTTGGTCTCCGCATAGCCTGTTGTCAGCAGGGCTCCTGTTAATGCAAATACAATGGTAGTTATAAAGAAAAATCTTTTCATGCCTGTCTCCAGTTGGTGTTTTTCAGTTTTTTTAATTCCTAACATGAACTGTGGCACTTGCATGTAAGGGCCTTTTTTTTGGTAATCTTTTTGATCGTCATTGCTTCTCACCTCCTTTCCTTGTGAAATCATACCACATATTGTCCGGGTATACAAGACATTTGAAATATCTCCTGAGCGTGAGTATCACCCAACCTTTTTTACCTTTAAAAACTTCGCATTTATTGCCACGATTACCGTGCTTAAAGACATCAGCACAGCACCCATTGCCGGGGTGAGCAGGATTCCGTACTTATAAAGTACTCCTGCTGCAAGGGGTATGGCAAATGCGTTGTAGCCTGTTGCCCATACAAGGTTCTGAATCATCTTTTTGTAAGTTGCGCGGGCAAGACCGATAATGGCCACAACATCAAGAGGATTGCTCCTTACAAGGATGATGTCCGCTGTCTCCACAGCCACGTCTGTTCCTGCTCCGATGGCAATGCCGACATCCGCCTGTGCAAGTGCAGGGGCGTCGTTTACGCCATCGCCTGTCATTGCAACCACCAGTCCCCTCTTCTGTACCTCTTTTACTTTTTCCGACTTTTCATGGGGAAGAACCTCGGCAAAATAATCGTCCAGATTCAGTTCTTCCGATACCCACTTTGCGACCTGGCGGTTGTCGCCTGTAAGCATCATACACTTGATGCCCTTTTCCCTGAGCAGGGAGATTGCCTTCTTTGATTCAGGCCTGATGATGTCAGCCAGCGCTATTGCACCCTTTAACTTTCCGTCAATTATTACAAAAACTACAGTTTTCCCCTGAGATGACAATTCCTCGATTCGTTTATCAGTGATTGTCAGATTGCTCTCTCTCAGGAATCCCGGGCTTACAACCTTTACCTCCCTGCCGTTTACCTTGCCTTCGGCTCCTTTGCCGGGTATTGCCATGAATTCCTCAACAGGGTATGTTTCGGATGAATTCACGATCGACTTTGCTATGGGATGTTCCGAGTGTGCCTCTACGGATGCAGCATATTTGATGAGTTCCTTTTTATCCATATTATCAGAATCATCAGAAAGGAGAATCGTATCTGTAACGCCGAACCTGCCCTCTGTGAGTGTGCCTGTTTTGTCAAAGATAATGGCCTGGATATTCCTTGCCCTCTCAAAGGCAATACGGTTTCTTATCAGCAGGCCGTTCTGGGCGGAGAGTGCGGTGGAGACGGCAACTACCAGGGGCACTGCAAGTCCCAACGCATGAGGGCAGGTTATCACCATTACCGTAACAGTCCTCTCAAGGGCAAAGGCAAAGTCCTTACCCATTATGACCAGCCATACGAACAATGTAATTCCCCCGCCTGCAAGGGCTATTATCGTGAGCCATAAGGCGGCCTTGTTTGCCAGGTCCTGAGTCTTTGACTTGCTCTCCTGGGCCTCCTTTACGAGTTTGATTACCTGTGAAAGGAATGAATCCTTCCCGGTCTTTTTTATTTCAACGGTAATCGACCCTTCACCGTTTATGGAACCGCCTATTATCTGTTCACCCGCTGTCTTTGTTACAGGCATTGATTCTCCGGTAAGCATTGATTCGTTTACCGATGACCTGCCGTCAACGACATCACCGTCAGCCGGGACCTTCTCGCCGGGTTTTACCAGAACCCTGTCACCCGGTTTAAGTTTCTCCAGCGGTACGTCCTTTACACTGCCGTCGGGCATCAGCAGGTGGGCCTCTGACGGCATAAGCGTTGCCAGTGCTTCAAGTGCTCGCGAGGCGCCCATTATAGACCTCATCTCTATCCAGTGACCGACGAGCATGATGTCAACAAGTGTTGCGAGTTCCCAGAAAAATATCTTTCCGCTTAATCCAAAGACGACCACGCTGCTGTAAACATATGCCGTAGTAATCGCTATTGCGATCAGGGTCATCATCCCTGGTTTTGCTGCTTTCAGCTCCTCAAAGAGCCCCTTGAGAAACGGGTATCCACCGTAGAAGAAGACAAAGGACGAGAGGCCGAAGAGCAGGTACAGGTCGCCTGGAAACCTGATGGACTCCCCAAGTCCTATGAACTCCTGGACCAGGGGTGAAAGCATAAGAATCGGAACGGTGACAACCAGGGATATCCAGAACCTTTTTCTGAAGTCGGCTACCATATGGGCGTGGTGGTCTTTGTGATCGTGGCCCTTGTGTTCCTTATGCGTTGCGTGTTCATCGTGCTCCATGTCATGCCCTTCGTGTGTGTCATGACCTTTTTCACTTTTTTCATTTCCTGAATGTTTGCTGTGATCCATGATTACTATCCCCCCTGATGCGTGGTCTCTGCCGGTTTGTAAATTACCGGTTTTGTAAATTACCGTACAGAAAGACTATGAAGATTATATGAATCAGTCTCCCCTTGGTCCTTTCTCAAAATGATCCCTTTCTCAAAATGATCCAATAAGGATATAATAGCAGGGGAAAATGGAAATTGCCAGCACCTGTTGCCGGTCACTACAGTTATTCAGGGGGGGGGAGGGACTTCTATGAGGATACTGATTCAGTACGGTTTCTCAACTTTTTTTCACATTTCCTTCATACTGTATTCACAATCTTCATGTTTAATACAACCAGAAAAAATATAGATGAGGAGTTAAAAATGAAGAAGATATTTTTTGTTCTTTTGGGTCTGTTTTTCCTGTCGGGAGTGGTATATGCAACAGGTTTTGATATGGTAAAAAAGGCGGGTGATGTAACTGTAAAACTTTCAATAGAGAAGGCCGCTCCGGTTGTTGGAAAGAACAATATTTCCGTGGAGCTTTTCAATGCAAGGAAGGGTTCAATAACAGATGCGGAAGTTGAACTTGCTTACTTTATGCCGGCAATGCCTGCAATGAAATACGAGACCGGTGCGATACAGAAGGGAAGCGCTTACACTGCGGTGTTGGGACTTGCAATGGCCGGACAATGGAATGTTGATGTAATATTCAGAAGACCGGCCAGGAAGTTTAAGAAAATAACATTCAGTATTAATGCAAAGTAAATCAATGCAAGGTAACCGAGGTTTGACATTTATGAAAATGAAAATTGTTGTTTCCATATTAATCTCTCTGATGATTATAAATGCCGGCTGGGTTTTTGCCGGGGGGGTGGATTATAAAGAAAGGTTAAACGGATTGATAGAAGAAGCTGTCAAAAACAACCCGGAACTCAAGGCATATGAAGAGAAGATACGGGTATACAGGGAAAGGCCGGCCCAGGCTGAATCTCTTGAGGACCCACGGTTAAAACTATCGCTTGTCAACGTACCGTTGGACAGCTTCAGACTTAACCGGGAGCCGATGACCCAGAAGCAGATATCACTTATGCAGAAGTTTCCTTTTCCCGGCAAATTATCATTAAAGGGGGCAATGGCTGAGCAGGAACTGGAGATTGTTAAAAAAGAGTATGCGGAAAAAAAGAATGATATTGTAAGACGGGTCAAGGTTGTTTACAATAATCTTTCATTTATAAACAAGGCAATTGAGATAACCGAAAATAACAAGGCGCTTTTAAAGGAGTTCATAAAAATAGCGGAGACCAAATATGCCGTTGGCAGGGGGTTGCAGCAGGATGTGTTAAAGTCCCAGGTAGAGCTTTCAAAGATGATTGACCGTTTAATCTCTCTGAGGCAAAAGGAGCAGACCGCAATAGCACGACTGAATACCCTCCTGAACCGTCCTACTCAGATGCCCTTTAAAGAAATAGGGGAGATAAGGCAAACCGGATTCAACCTGACGTTTGAAGGTCTGCAGCAGATAGCTGTAAAGAACCGTCCGGTATTGCTTGGGTTGCGGCATTTAATCAACCGGTACAGGTTTGCCTACAAGTTTGCTAAAAAGGATTTTTATCCGGATTTTGATGTCGGAATAGGCTATGGACAGCGTGACGATGGCGCAACGGTTGAAAGAACCGATTTTATTTCTGCTTTTGTAACGATAAATATTCCCCTGTGGTACAAGACCAGGGAAAGCAGGAAGGTGGCGGAAGAGAAGGCAAATATCCGGAAGGCCACAGAGCAGTATAACTCAATGAAGAACAATCTGTTTTTCCAGATAAAAGATATCCTGACGAAGATAGAGGAGAATGAGCAACAGATCGAGCTGTTCAGGACCGGGATAATTCCACAGAGTACGATGTCGCTGCAATCTGCCATTGCAGGATACAAGGTGAACAAGGTGGACTTTATAACACTCGTTAACAACCAGATAACCCTTTATGACTATGAGATAGATTATTACCGGTTTATCACCGACTATGAAAACAAACTTGCAGAGCTTGAAGCAGCAGTCGGGAAGAGGCTGTTTTAGATTGCAGCCGGTTGACGGCTTGTCCGCTGGATAATGATAATGAAAATGAAAATGAATGGAGGAAATAAAGATGGCGGTTAAAATTAAAAAGTTCTTCATTACAGTAGGTGTCCTGGCGCTCCTGCTGTTTGCGGGGATACTGTGGTTTGCCCTCAGGGGGAATGGGAATCCGGCCTCCACGTCTTCCGGTGTCACGGCCGGTAAGGGGGGTGAAGGAGGGTCACCGAAAGCAGAGAGGAAGATAAAGTACTGGCAGGGTCCAATGAACCCGAGCTATATCAGCGACAAGCCCGGCAAGTCTCCCATGGGGATGGAACTGATTCCGGTGTATGAAGATGAGGCTGAGGATGAGGCTGAGGGTGTAATCAGGATAAACCCTGTCACTGTGCAGGACATGGGGGTTCGGACCAGGAAGATCACGAAACGTCCCTTTTTTGCTACGATCCGCACGGTTGGTTATATTACATATGACGAGGAACTCGTCAAGGACGTCAACACAAAGATATCGGGCTGGGTGGAGAAACTCTATGTCGACACGACCGGTGAAGATGTACGCGAGGGGCAGAAACTTCTCTCCATCTACTCCCCTGCACTGGTTGCTACCCAGGAGGAGTACCTTCAGGCGCTTCGGTTCAAGGAGAAGACTTCCGACTCTGCATTCGTGAATGTGGTGAAGGGTGCGGATACGCTTCTTGAGTCCACGCGAAAGAGGCTCCTGTTGATGGACATCGATCCCGGTCAGATCAAGGTACTGGAGGAACGGGGAGAGGTGCAGAAGAGCATGATTCTCCATTCACCTGCCACCGGTACGGTGATAAAAAAACCCGTCTTCGAAGGCATGAGGGTGAATCCCGGGATGAAGCTCTATACCATCGCCGACCTTTCCCGTGTCTGGGTGCAGGTCTCCTTCTATGAATACGAACTCCCTTTTCTCAAGGTCGGTCAGGAGGCGGAGATGTCGCTTCCTTACGAACCCGGCGTCACCTACAAGGGCCGTATCACCTTCATCTATCCCTATCTTGCAAGAAAAACAAGGACGGTGCAGGCCAGGATGGAGTTTGAAAATCCGGGGTTAAAACTGAAGCCCGACATGTATGCCAATATCGTGCTGAAGTCAAAGATCAGCTCGGATGCCGTACTAGTGCCCTCTGAAGCGGTCATCCGGACGGGAGTTCGCAACATAGTGATCACTTCCCTGGGAGGCGGCAAGTTCCTTCCCAAAGAGGTCAAGCTTGGAGCGGAGGCTGAGGGATTCGTGCAGGTCCTCTCCGGACTGAAAGAAGGAGATATAGCCGTAGTTTCAGGACAATTCCTCATCGATTCGGAGAGCAACCTTCGAGAGGCCATAAACAAGATGCTTGCAATCAAGAAGGTGTCACAGAAGATGGATATGAAGATGGATATGAAGAAGAAAGACGCCGGGGCTGAAACCAACAAGAAAAATGGTGGAAGCAGGAAGGCGCCACAGAAAATGGATATGGAGATGAAAAAGGAAGACGCCGGGCCCGGAGCCAAAAACGATGGCGGCAAAAGCAGGAAGGCCGCAACGCTCCATTCGGAGATGAGCAAGGAACAGAAGAATCTGATGACAGAGGCGGTTGACGATTATATAGACATACACAAGGCGTTGGTTGAGGAATCTCCCGCTGCTGTGGTCAAAGGGGCGCGTTCCCTGTCCGGGACGGTCGACAAGATAAAGGCTTTGACGGATACAGAGGGGAATTTGCAGGAATTTACACGTCCGATTGAGGACTCTATTGATGGACTTCTTTCCGGAGATATAGTGAAGGAGCGGGATTCCTTTGCAGCGCTCAGCGGGGTGATGGCTTCCTATATCAGGGGCGCCGGCAGGACGAGTGCACTTTCCGCCGGAATCAAACTCTATTTCTGTCCCATGAAGGAGGAGTTCTGGTTGCAGAAGGCGGCTGATGTTCAGAACCCGTATCTCGGCAAGAATATGCTTGTTTGCGGAAATGAGGAAAAATACTGATGCTTGAGAAGATAATTGACTATTCAATAAAAAACAGGTTTCTGATTATACTTGCCACTGTATTTATTCTCCTCTGGGGCGTTTATTCCTTGGCAAATATGCCGCTTGACGCAATTCCCGACCTCTCTGATGTGCAGGTGATTGTTTACACCAAATACCCCGGACAGGCGCCTCAGGTGGTAGAGGATCAGATTACTTACCCGCTTACCACGGCCATGCTTTCTGTTCCCGGGTCGACTGTCGTGAGAGGCTATTCCTTTTTCGGGTTTTCTTTCGTCTACATCCTCTTTAAGGACGGAACGGACCTCTACTGGGCAAGGAGCCGTGTGCTTGAGTACCTGAACTATGTGTCCGGCCTTCTGCCCAAGGGCGTGAACCCGTCCCTGGGGCCTGATGCCACAGGTGTTGGATGGGTGTATGAGTATGCGCTTGTGGACAGGACCGGCAAGTATGATCTTGCACAGCTCCGCTCCATGCAGGACTGGTATCTCCGCTATGAGCTCACCTCGGTGGAAGGGGTGTCCGAGGTGGCGTCGGTTGGCGGTTTTGTGAAGCAGTACCAGGTGGACGTGGATCCGAACAAGCTTCTTGCATACAACATTCCCTTATCAAAAGTGAAGAGGGCAATCAAGCGGTCCAATGCGGATGTAGGGGGGCGCCTGCTGGAGATATCGGAGATCGAATATATGGTTAGAGGGTTGGGATATATCAAAGGTGTCGAAGATATCAAGAATATCGCTATCGGTGTGGACCATAATGGAACGCCGATCCTTGTCAGGGATGTGGCCAACGTACACCTTGGTCCTGAACTCCGGCGCGGCGTAACCGAATTGAACGGTGAAGGGGAGGTTGCCGGAGGGGTTGTGCTGATGCGGTTCGGGGGGAATGCCCTTGCAACTATAGACCGGGTCAAGGAGAAGCTGAAGAGCCTTAAGGCAGGCCTTCCGAAAGGGGTTGAGATAGTCCCCGTCTATGACAGGTCCAACCTGATCAATAATGCCATTTCTACTCTCAAGGAGAAACTCATAGAAGAGTCCATCGTGGTGGCCCTTGTCTGTATAATATTCCTCCTGCATTTCAGGTCGGCCTTTGTGGCAATCTTCACACTGCCCGTAGGTATCCTTATGGCACTTACCATTATGAATTTCCAGGGCCTTAACGCCAACATCATGTCCCTTGGCGGCATTGCAATCGCCATAGGTGCGATGATCGATGCTGCGATAGTGATGATAGAGAACGCCCATAAGCAGCTGGAAAAGGACAGCGGCACCAAGGACCACTGGGTAACTATAGGCATTGCTGCAAAACAGGTCGGACCGGCGCTTTTCTTTTCGCTGCTGATCATAACATTCTCGTTTCTGCCGATCTTTACGCTCCAGGCCCAGGAAGGAAGACTCTTCCGGCCCCTTGCGTTCACCAAGACCTACTCCATGGCCTCCGCGGCACTGCTTGCAGTGACACTCGTTCCGGTGATGATGGGATACTTTATCAAAACCACTCTCCTGCCCGAATTGTGGAGCAGGAAGAAGCAGAGGCTGGTCTCAGTGGGTGTCTCAGCGCTTGTTTTCCTCCTGTTCTGGCTGGTTTCAACCCTCTTCCCCATGTCGGTGCTCAGTACATTCGGGGTCTCGATAGCAATCTTCATGGGTGCCCTGACCTTATTCCTCCTCTGGCCCCAGGCGGTCAGTCCGGAATTCAGGAATCCGGTTAACAGATTTCTCATATGGGTGTATAAACCTGTGATCCACTGGGTGCTGTACCACAAGGCCGTCACCATGGTGCTGGCCGTTCTTGTAGTGTTGACATTGATGCCGTTCCATTCAATGATTGTCGAGAAGTTGCCGGAAGGTCCGATCAGGACCTTTGCCGTGAAGATGGACCGGTTTTTCCCCCTCGACAAGATCGGAGGGGAGTTCATGCCACCCCTTTACGAGGGAGACCTGCTGTATATGCCGAGTACATTTCCAGGCATTTCCATAACCAAGGCAAGGGAACTGCTGCAGCAGACAGACAAGATTATCAAGTCCTTTCCGGAAGTCAAGCGGGTCTTTGGAAAGATCGGGCGTGCAGACACTGCAACTGATCCGGCACCTTTATCAATGATAGAGACCACCATCATGCTGAAGCCCCAGGAGGAGTGGCGGGAAGTGCCGGTAGAGAGGTTTTTCTCCGGCTGGCTTGGCTTTATACGTTCTCCCCTTGCGAAGATATGGCCGGAGAAGAGGGTGATAACCCCCAAGGAATTAATAAATGAGATGAACAAGGCGTTACAGTTTCCGGGCATAACGAACGCCTGGACAATGCCTATCAAGACGAGGATAGACATGCTTGCAACAGGAATCAAGACGCCTGTGGGTATAAAAATAATGGGTGCTGATCTCAACACACTTGCAATGCTTGGAAAGAAGATTGAGGCCGTGGTGAGGCAGATTCCGGGGACACTATCCGTTTATTCCGAGCGTGTTGTCGGAGGATATTACCTTGATTATAATATCGACCGCAGGGCGGCAGCCAGGTACGGCCTTACGGTCGGCGATATCCAGGACGTCATCCAGTCGGCTGTGGGAGGCATGAATGTGACGGAGACGGTTGAGGGGCTGGAACGCTATCCGGTTAATCTCAGGTATGGCCGTGAGTTGAGAGACTCCATACCAAAACTGAAGCGTATACTTATAGCCACTCCAACCGGAGCACAGATACCGATAGCTCAGGTAGCCAAAATCAGCGTAAGCCAGGGACCGCCTGTCATTAAAAGTGAGAACTCAAGGATGAGCGCCTGGATTTACGTGGACCTTGCAGGTATTGACATTGCCACTTACGTGAAGAATGCCAAAAAGATTATTGCCCGTGATGTGGACCTCCCTTCGGGATACAATATAGTCTGGTCGGGACAGTATGAGTATATGGAGAGGGCTAACAAGAGGCTTGCCGTGGTAGTACCGATCACACTCCTGGTTATATTTCTTCTCCTTTACTTTAACTTCAGAAATGTCAGTGAGGCTATAATTGTCATGCTCTCACTGCCCTTTGCAATAGTAGGCGGTATCTGGTTTATCTACCTGTTGGGCTATAACATGAGTATTGCAGTCGGGGTCGGCTTTATAGCCCTGGCGGGTGTTTCTGCAGAGATAGGTGTGCTGGTGCTCATATATATTGATCATGCATATGAAGAGCGTTTGCTCGCGGGCAGGATGAATACGAAGGAGGATCTTTATGCGGCTTTCATAGAGGGGACGTCCGAAAGGGTCCGGCCTATAATGATGACCGTAACTGCTGTCATTGCCGGGTTACTGCCGCTTTTCTGGGGACATGGGGCAGGGGCGGATACAATGCGCAGGATAGCGGCTCCCATGATTGGAGGTATGGTATCGTCGACGATCCTTACCCTGATTGTTATACCGGTGATATATGCTGCTGTAAAAAGCAGGAGCCTGGGCAGAAACAAAAAGGAGGTACGAGATGCATAAGATGGTTATGGCCGTAATAAGGCGTGCATTATTTGATAAGATTACCGGCGAGTTTGAAAAGAAAAGGATACATTTTACGTGTTCGGAGGTAAAGGGGTTCGGCAAGGAGGTACGCCTTTACCATGAGGATATCCATGACCGTATCAAGATCGAGATTATTGCCGAGGAGAAGGATGTGGAGAGTATAAAGGATATCATCCTCTCGAACGTGAAGCATGGGACTACCGGTGCAGGCATACTTGCAGTATATAAGCTTGATGAATTTATGGAGTTTTCCGATTTGCGGTGAGGGGATTGAAGGCTACCGACGAATGCGGGTTATCACTAAAATCTTATTACTAAAACAGGAGGAAGATTAAGATGAAGACAGTTATGGTTATTATGGTGTTTGCACTTATGTTGATGTACGGTATGACAGCCGTTGCCCATGAAGAGGGTGAAGAGTCCGGATCGGGGATGAAGATGGACATGAAGAATATGGATATGAAGATGATGATGCAGCACAGGACGATGGATGTCATTGCTGAACACTGGGGTGAAACTCAGGAGGCGTTGAAGAAGAGGGACTGGAAAGAGGCTGGCGGGGATGTGGCCGAGATAGTAGAGGCTGCGAAGAAGTTGAAGGGATTCAAGCCTCACAGGAATGCAGATAAAATAGAGGAGTTTATGAAGATACAGGGTGTGTTTGTGAAGAGACTGACGAATCTCGGCAAGGCCATAGAATCCAGGGATGCAGCAGCAGCGGATAAAATTGCCGGAAGTGTACAGAAGAGCTGCAACCAGTGCCACGCAATGTTCAGGTGAGAGCCGTTCCGTTCACCCGGGTATTCATTCCTGCCTGCAAGTCAGGGGGGCGGTTGCCTTTCTCCTTTGACTCGTTTCACTCCTAAATGTTAAAATTTCCTCATGAAAATAGCCGTAACCGGTAAAGGCGGGGTGGGTAAAACCACCCTTTCTGCTATTCTGAGCCATATCTATGCAAGAGAAGGCAGAAGTGTTGTTGCCGTGGATGCAGATCCTGATGCCAACCTTGCCCAGGCCTTTGGCCTTCCCCTGAAAGAGATAGAGGGAATAAGGCCAATAGCGGAACTGACCGACGTTATTGCTGATCGGACAGGTGCAAGGCCGGGCAATATGGGGGGGATGTTCAAGCTGAATCCACGGGTTGCCGACATACCCGAGGAGTTTGGCTATAGAATAAACGGGATAACATTGCTTGTGATGGGGAAGTCAAAGGAGGCTGCCTCCGGCTGTTACTGTCCCGAGAATGTATTCCTGCGGAGTCTGCTGAGGCACCTTGTGCTTGACAGGGAGGAGGTCGTAATTGTGGATATGGAGGCCGGCATAGAGCACCTGACAAGGGGAACTGCAGAAGGGGTTGATATGTTTCTGATTGTTGTGGAGCCTGGACAGCGGAGTATCCAGACTGCAAGGACTGTAAGGGATATGGTTGCAGGACTCGGTATAAAACGGGTATATGCGGTTGCAAATAAAGTGAGAAACGAGAGGGATGAGGAGTTTGTCCGTTCGGCACTGGGCGACATTCATCTTCTCGGTATAATAAAGTTTAACCAGGAAATTATGGAAGCAGACCTTACGGGTGTGCCTCCCTTTGAGAAGAGCCCTGAGACGGTTAGAGAGGTGGAGGATTTGAAAAGGGCGATTGACAAGCTGGGAATCGGTAACGTCAAACGGTAACGAAGCCCGTATCGCAAGGCGTCCAGGGGTCAGGTGAAGAGACGAAAGACGTAACCGATGAACGAAACGGGCCTCGTAACCGTTACCGTTACCGATATAATATAAGTGGACACTAAACAGGCTATAAGAAAAAGGGTAATAAAGCTGCGGGATGCAATCCCTTTAGAAGTGAAAAAGGCCAGGGACAGGATGATTCAGGAGAGACTGTCCGGGCTGGCAGAATACAGGAATGCAGGCACGGTTATGCTCTTTGCCTCGTTCAGGACAGAAGTTGACACAATGCCAATAATAGCGGATGCCCTGATGCAGGGTAAGCGGGTGGTGTTTCCAAAGGTGGAGAGTGCGAAAAAAGAGCTGAGGCTCTATAATATAAAGTCTGTGGATGAACTGACCCGGGGGTTTATGGGTATACCGGAGCCGGGAGTTATTGAAGGCAGGGAAGTGGCTCCGGAGGAGCTTGAACTTATAGTGATGCCTGGTGTGGCCTTTGATGAAAGGGGTGGGAGGCTTGGTTATGGAGGCGGATACTACGACCGTCTGATTGCCGGATTGAGGCATAGGCCGCCACTTGTTGCAGTGGCCTACGAAGAACAGGTGGTCCGGGAGGTCCCTGTTGCAGACCATGATATCAGGGTCGACAGGATCGTTACAGACAGGAGAGTGATAACTGTTTGTGCGTCTTGACGTCAAAACTGGTAACGAAGCCCGTATCGTGAGGCGTCAGGGGTTAAATGAAGAGACGAAAGACGTGACCAACAGACGAAACGGGTCTCGTAACCGATGGACGACAGACAGTTGTAACTCAATTTAAGTCATGAACATAAAAAAGATTGAAGAAGGCGTGAAGCTTATACTTGACGGAATCGGTGAGGATACTGAAAGGCCCGGATTGCGCAGGACACCGCAGAGGGTTGCAGCCATGTTTCAGGAGATTTTTTCGGGTCTTCAGACCCCACCGGAAGATCTCCTGAAACATATAGAGGGCGAGACTCATGATGAGATGGTGATGCTGAAGGACATACCCTTTTACTCTGTATGCGAGCATCACCTCCTGCCCTTTTTTGGCCGTGCACATATTGCCTATATCCCTGAGAAGGGAAGGATTGTAGGTATAGGAGAGCTTGCAAAGGCACTTGAGATGCTCGCAAAGAGGCCGCAGGTACAGGAGAGACTTACTGCACAGCTTGCAGACATGATAATGGAGCGGTTGAGACCACGGGGGGCCATGGTAATCATTGATGCAGAGCACCTCTGTCTCAGTATGCGGGGAATCAAGAAGCCCGGGGCAAGGACTGTGACCTCAGCGGTAAGAGGGATATTCAGGAGCAAGCAGTCAACAAGGGAGGAGATGCTTGAGCTGATAAAGAAGAGGGAATGAAAAATCACAAAGGAGGTTTTGATGGCAGCAACGATTATTGACGGGAAGAAGGTGGCAGCAGATATCAAGCTGGAATTGAAGAAGGAAGTTGAGGAACTTAAGTCAAAAGGGGTGAATCCGGCCCTTTCCGTAGTGCTTGTAGGTGAAAATCCAGCCAGCAAGAAGTATGTGGCAAACAAGGAAAAGACCTGTGAGGCCCTCGGAATCAAGAGTGTAGCGTATAAACTCCCTGAGTCAGCTACACAGGAAGAGCTGCTCAAGCTTGTAGACGACCTGAATGCAAATCCTGATATCCACGGAATCCTGGTACAGCTCCCCCTGCCCAAACACATGAATGAGAAAGAAGTGATGCACAGGATTGCCCCTGAGAAGGATGTGGATGGTTTCGGTCCGGATGCACTGGGAAGACTCCTCCTTGATGAGCCGGGCTTTGTGCCGTGCACACCTCACGGGGCAATGAAGATGCTTGAGGCATACGGGGTTGACCCTGCCGGAAAGAAGGCTGTTATAGTCGGCAGGAGTGTAATAGTCGGCAAGCCCCTTGCACTGTTATTGCTCAGAAAGAACGCCACAGTTACCATATGCCATAGCAGGACGCCTGACCTTAAGGGAGAATGTCTTTTTGCTGATATCCTGTGTGTGGCTGTCGGAAGGGCACATATGGTAAAGGGTGACTGGGTAAAAGAAGGAGCAGCAGTTATAGATATCGGTATCAATGTGAATGAGCAGGGCAAGCTGGTTGGTGATGTGGAGTTTGAGAAGGCAAAAGAGAGGGCCGGCTGGATTACCCCAGTGCCTGGTGGCGCAGGACCCATGACAATTGCCATGCTCATGTATAATACGGTAGAGGCTGCGAAGGCTACTTTGAAGGCATAAGGTTCAAGGTTGTGGTTACGGGTAAATAAGATGAGACGATGAAGCTTTATAACCCGCAACCCGTAACTTGCAGTTTGCAGCTCGTAACTCAAAAAGGAGGTTGGAGATGATTATTTCCAGGAAGCGGGATTTTCAGGAATTGCTTGAAAATATCAAAAACTACAAGAGTTTTTTTCTTATAGGATGCGCGGAGTGTGCCTCTCTTTGCAGTACCGGAAGTGAGAAGGAGGTTAAGGAACTTGCAGAGACCCTGAAGGCGGAAGGCAAGGAAGTTACAGGCGGCATCGTTGCAAAGACAGGCTGTCAGGTGCTGGGAACAAGGAAGGAACTCAAGGCATATAAGGATGAAGTAAACAATGCAGAGTGTATCCTCGTCATGTCCTGTGGCGCCGGCACCCAGAGTGCGGTTGAGCTTTTTGAAGACAAGCCTGTCTATGTGACCAATGACTCACTCTTTCTCGGAAACATGACACGCTTTCAGGTATTTGATGAGCGGTGCTCCATGTGCGGCAAGTGCATACTCGACAAGACCGGCGGTATCTGTCCGATAACTACCTGTCCCAAGGGGCTGCTTAACGGACCATGTGGCGGAATGAAGGATGGACACTGTGAGGTGAGTCCGGATATCCCATGTGCATGGGTAAGGATATATGAGAGGATGAAGAAGCTTGGTAAACTTGAAGAACTGTCCGGGTCTGTCCTTGATGCCAGGGACTGGTCAACAGCACAGAGCCCCAGGGCCTTCAGTACAAGAGAGAAAAAGGGGAAGTGAGCAGTCCGTCAAGGTCAATCCCCTGTCATATCCTGATAAACTGGATTATATAGTACTATAAGGTTATAAATTAAACGGCCTGAAAAGAAAGAAGGAGGAATAGAGAATGTCATTCAGAGAGGCCCTTGAGTCAGGAAGATTTGTCGTAACCGCCGAAGTTGGTCCGCCCAAAGGGACTGATATTGCGGAGATGGTCCATCATATAGAACTGCTGAAAGGCAAGGTTGAAGCCATTAATTTTACCGACAACCAGTCTGCTGTAATGAGAATGAATTCCCTTGCCGGTTGTGCGATAGCCGTTGAGCACGGAGTTGAACCCATTTTTCAAATGACTTGCCGTGACCGTAACCGCATAGGCCTTCAGTCCGACCTTCTCGGTGCCTATGCCCTTGGAGTAAAGACTGTTCTCTGTATGACCGGCGACCATGTATCTGCCGGTGACCATAAAGGGGCAAAGCCTGTGTATGATGTTGAATCAGTTCAGTTGCTCCGGATAGTGGATGCTCTGAATAACGGCAAGGACATGGCAGGTAATGATTTGAAGGGTGGTTCTGATTTCTTTCAGGGAGGGGTTGTCACTCCTGAGGCAAATCCCCTTGAACCGCAACTGATGAAGTTTGAAAAGAAGATACAGGCAGGCGCCAGGTTTTTCCAGACCCAGGCCGTTTACGATATTGAAAAATTCAGGGAGTTTATGAAGCACGCACGGAAATTTCCTGTTAAGATACTGGCAGGGCTTGTTGTGCTTAAGAGTGCAGGTATGGCAAACTTTCTTAACAATTATGTCCCCGGAATAAAGGTGCCCCAGGAACTTATTGATGAGCTCAAGGCAGCAGGCAAGGGTAACGGCCTTGATAAGGGGATTGAGATATGTGCCAGGCATATAAAACAGCTCAGAGATGAAGGTATTTGCGATGGAGTGCACATAATGGCTATCGGTATGGAGGATAAGGTGCCCGAGATTTTGGAGAGGGCGGGGATTTTGGATTGACTATTGACTATTGACTATTGACTATTGAAAAACTTTGCTTTCTGCGAACTCTGCGTTCTCTGCGGTGAAGAAATAAAGTATTGACGAGGACTGATTAAAATGGCCAGGGTTACAATTAACGATTTTCT
>BTTF01000046.1:0-17416 GCA_036244995.1 bacterium
TGTCGGTGTTGCGGTCTTTTTCATGGCTATCCTCTCTTGTTGGTTTGGTTAGCCATTTTAGACTGTAACCCGGCACTTTTACAAGTTTATATCTCCTTTCCTATGGGATGACTGTGAAAGAAACGTATTTATGCTATAAGAATAGATGGTCCCGTTAAGAAGGTTGAATCTATTCCGAAAGACGCAAAAGAGCATGTTCCTCCTGAGGTAAGGCGCAGTCCAGATTTTCAAATCAACAATTATGGGAAATATGTCTGGCTTGCTATTAACTGGACCAGGGTTGCAGTTGAAACCGATGAGAGTCCAAAGGAAGGGCATAGACGGCTGAGTGAACTAATGTTCGTCCTGGATAAAGATAGCGGGCAACTTAAAGTACCTGAGCAACGCCAATATTTAAGATAGAAGTTAGAAGATAGCAAGCATAGAGGGACTTCCGGAACATTGCTGCACATTATGCAAAACTATTGTAAAAGAAGAAGGGGGTCTGCTCCGACAAAGGACAAAGTTGAGCAGAATAAAACCACCAGTATATTGACAACGAATAAATTTTCATCCCCCTTTAATAAAGGAGGGGTAGGGGGACTTTATAATTTTAATCGTGAACCAACAAGAGAAATATCAAGCATGGTAGATATCCAGTTTTTCGGATATCATTACAAAACGGAGAGGCCAACAAGGCAGCCATATACCTGACAAAGAAGCATACGGAGGTGAGAACCGGGAAATCGGAAAAACGATTTGGAGGGGGAAGCTACTCTGCAGTGTCGAAGGTAATGGAAAGGACCGAGCAGGAAATGGAAGCGAATGGGAACATGAGGAGACGCATCAACTGCATGAACAGGAAATTGTCACAGGTCAAGTTTTGTTTCCCATTATGGAGAAACTTTTTCTATCTCTTTGCTGTGTTCATATAAAAATTCAGGATCTAAATCTACATGATTGTCCCATTCTATTGCGTCAAAATTAACCCTTACCGTTTTAAATTTATTGGGGTCTTTTAACTCTGAAAACTTTCCCAAAGACAAATATGGCTTTAAATCAAATATCCTCTCTTCTCCATTTTCAAATTCTAATAGAACTTCATATCCATCTAAAGCCTTTACTGATTTAATTCCAATATACATAATTACCTCCCTTATTTAAGGGGTTCAATTTTAAAAGGTAACTCGCCTTTTGATGCCAGTTTCCAGTTTGCAATAAGCTCATCTTTATGAAGCTCTGACCATGCCAATACTAACCGCGTCTGTTTCTTTGGTAAATTACCATCAATTAATTCACATTTTAGAATATCAAAAATAGCTTTATAATCCTGGTAGTACGCGTGAAAATGTGGAGGATTATGTTCCCCTGGAGCACAATAGATTCTAATTATGATGCCGTAAAACATTGATATCGTTGGCATATATTCATTTTACCATAACAACTTAGTAAGTAGCTTTCCGTATAATAGCAAAATCCATTAGAAAACGGCTAACGGGTTATTATCATAACATCGTAAACCATTAATAAAATCGTCTAAACTTCTTCCAAAAAGAAATTGGAAGGAGAGAAAGGCGATGAAGAATGCAAATGAACATGAGGAACGACACAAAGCGGTAGAACTCTACAATGAAGGAGTAGGATTTAATGAAATACTTAAAAGAGTCCAGAGAAGCAGGGGTTGGCTTGCCAAATGGCTCAGACGATATAAGGAGCAGGGGATTGATGGACTCAGGGATCAAAGCCGGGCACCAAAGAAGCTCTGGAAAAAGACGCCGGAGCGAATGGGCCGTGTCCGCCTTTCCAGTTATTGCAGATGATGATGTGCTGCTGGCTACACTGAGGTTCACGGCTTTGGAGGCAGGGACTGGTTCTGTACACGCTTCAGGGTTGCCTATTATCGGCAAAAATCGTTGAACCAGCACATTCGGTTGACCTGCAACTCGTAGCCGATTTTTCGGACTGGTTCAGAACTGAGATTAAAAGAACAAAGGGGTCAGCCACCGACAAAGGATAAGGTTGAGCAGAATAAAACCAGCAGTATATTGACAACGAATAAATTTTTCAGCTAACCTACCGTATCTTTAATACTTCCTTCACAGCCAGCATGGCAGTACCTATTACGAATAGAATATGACAGATAAACTCGACAACAAACAGGTTCTTCCTTCCCGGCTTCAGCACCACCACAACCTTTTCATGAAAACTTTCAGAGCATAGGTGAAGCCTTCAATGAAGAACCGGCTTGGTATTCTTCTTTTCTGCCTCTTCGTGGTAATGATCGGCTATGGGCTGACATTGCCGGTGCTGGCATTTTACATTGAACGGATGGCATTGGCTGAGGGTGCCACTGCTCAGAAGGCATATATCCACGTTGGCCTCTTGACCGGTGTTTTTGCACTTATGCAGTTTTTCTTCGCTCCGCTCTGGGGCAGGTGGTCGGACCGTATTGGCCGCCGTCCTCTTTTTATGATCGGATTGAGTGGCTATGCTGTTTTTATGGCGCTCTTTGGTGTAGGAACAAATCTGTTTGTCCTCTATTCTGCCCGTATTCTGGGCGGCATTCTTTCAGCAGCCGTGTTGCCGACTGCAAGCGCCTATGTTGCGGACCTGACTTCAGAGGCAGAGCGCGGGAAGGGGATGGCATGGCTGGGCAGCGCTATAGGGCTGGGCGTGGTTGCGGGACCGGCAGTGGGCGCATACCTGTCAGGGCTGAAGTGGCATATAGAATACCGTTTCGGCGGTTTCTATATTAATGACTTTTCAATACCGTTTTTTGCTGCAGCTATCCTGGCGGTTATTGCCTTGTTGGCAACCATGCGTTTCTTACCTGAATCAATTCAGACGTCGGGCCGTGAACCGTATCAAAAAGAGTCTCCAAACGACAAGGTATCACACCCTGATGTCGGCTGGAAGGTAATACGCGGATCATTGCTTGATATGCTTGTATTATCTTTTCTCGGCTATTTCGCCTTATCCCTGTTTGAAGGCACTTTTGCCCTGCATGCACAGAGGGTTATGAATTTCGGGCCGTCCGAGATGGGGCTTGTGTTTATGGTATGCGGGTTTGTCATGGCTGCAGCTCAGGCCGGAGTTGTGGGCCGGTTCATCGGCAGGGTTGGTGAAATGCCCATGTTGTCCGTTGGTTTTGGACTCATGGGGATTGCCCTGATTTTATTGATGACAACGCAGACCATGACCTTTATTCTCCTTTACGTAGTCCTGTTTGCGCTTGGCATGGCCGCCCTTAATCCGGGCCTGGCTTCACTGGTAAGTAAACGCTCGGGCAAACATGCCGGAGCTGCACTTGGCCTGCAAAGCGCAGCCAATAGCCTGGGACAAGCCGCCGGGCCGGTGATAGGAAGCATTGTGTTCACTTGGGATATCCATATGCCCTACCTGCTGACAGCAGTGCCGCTCATCATAACCGCAATAATTATGGGAAGAAAATCCATGGCCGGAAAACAGGGCCACCCCGGTCCCCGCTCTTAGATTTCTTCAAGTTAAGTCTGGATGTGAATTTTACCTTTATTTCCCTTTCTGACAATGTAACAATAATAGCTCGGACCCTTTAGTCGGGGCTTTACAATATCTGTTAATAGTATCAGTACTGTTAATTGCACCTAATGTATCTGCAGAAAGGGGAAACTTATCGCCGTCAAGAGTTCAATATGGAATTGAGGCTGATGTGTCACCTTTCCTTTTGGGCGGCTACTATGTATCCTGATGGATTGCAAAGGATCATTTTAAGGTAAGGGCAATAAACACCGAACTTGACGTTCCTGATTTTGCGACAAAAGATGGTTTTGAGGATAATCGGCTAACATCCTTTGCCTTATTGCTTGATTATTTTCCAAGTAGTGATTTAACCGGATGGTGGATAGGTGGTGGCCCTGTATATTGGACCGGCAGCATTCGAAATAGTAGTGATAAAAAGCGGGCTGACTATAAAACCTGGAGTGCGACTATCGGAACCGGCTATGTATGGGATATTTCCGGGCACTTTTATATTATGCCCTGGGCGGCAATTATCGTTCCGGTTGCAGGTGATAGAAAGTTTGCTGTAGGAAATGAAACGTATGAGCATTCCGGTATCGTTCATGAGGCTTCAGTAAAGATAGGTTGGAGGTTCTAAGAATATTGATGTAGAAAATTTTAACTGAGCTATCTATGCCTTAGTCAGTACCTGACACCATGATACTGTGTGCTGTCTGCAAACCTCACCCACTTAAATACCATGAGAATAAACGAAATTATTAACCTGTTGCCCATGAAAGGAGGTAGACCATGGAATTTACAATTACCGGGATTATACGAGAAAAAGAAAGTAAGCGACCGGTTCCGGGTTTATTGGTACGTGCCTTTGACAAGGATATGTTTTATCGCGACCTTCTTGGAGATGCGATAACTGCTTTAAATGGAACCTTTTCACTCGGTTACGAAGGTAGGGATTTTCAGGAATTATTCGAAAAGCGCCCGGATATTTACCTGGATATTTTTGGAAGCGCAACTGCCAAAGACCCTGGCCGAGTTGGTGATAAAACTATCTATACAACCAGGAAACATATCAGATTTAACGCCGGACGCCGGGAATTCTTTTTAATTGAAATCCCGCGTGACGAGTTGGGTGAAGACGCACCGGGTACCATGATCGTTCCTACACCCGAACCGGGAAAATGGAAAGAATTAATCGACGATTATATCAAAACACACCCGGTAGATTTCCATTATAATCCCGATAAGGGTTTTATGGCGCCACGCCTGGAGTGTACTTCAAATTTTGGTCCGGAAATCAGGGATATCAATATAGGAGACCTGGCAACGGTTACCGTCAGAGTAACCAACAGGGGTAACGGGATAAGTTTTGCATCCTATGTGGAGGTTTACGAAGGACCTGGAGGGTACACCCATCCACGTAAAGACTACAAATTATGTGATTGCAGGATTATAACTATTAATCCCGGGCAAACGGTTGACGTGAAGCTAAACTGGAACCGTATGTTGGCCCATGGCAGGATCGTAGGGGTTTGCTTTGATCCCTTTTTAGACCCACGGGGTTTTGATTTGTTTGAGCAATATAATGACCATGTAACTTCTGTACATTACTGAAAGGGAGGTAAGACAATGCCCAAATATGGAATACATCATATTGTTTTAAAGGAAGCCGTTCCGGAGCTTTATGCCTTGGGTAATAATCCGGCAACGAGCGCTGCTGATACAATACAAGCTGAAACCCCTTCTGCCTTGATGGGTTCGATTGGACCTGATTTATTCTTTTGGGGACCGGATTATGAGATAGTTGACAAGCTTTATAAGCTATACAGGAATATCGAGGAAGTAGTGGAGATATATAACAGGATTGTCGAGCCGATACGGGAAATAAAGGATGCAGTTGTGGAACCGGTTGAGGATTTGGTGGAAACGCTGGCCCCCAACACTGTTGAGTTAATCAGACGTCTATTAAGAGAAATTGAAGAGACATCGTCACTTTTCAAGTCGGCAGTGGGGACCGGTCTCTTTGCCGGTGTCCTGGAGGGTGGAAACCTTTTAACAGATGCCGCCGGTGTCGGTTCTCTCTCCCGGCAGTTCTTTCAGATGTTTGTTCCCGACCTTCAGCAGAATAAAAATGAGAAGGAATGGTACTGGTTTGATATGTTGCACTACAGACGAACCGGGAAGTTTGCATGGAATCTTGTGCATGGCGCCAAGAGCGAGCGTCAGAAAGCCTTTGCCTTTGGATATCTGTCTCATATCGCCACCGATGTGACAGGACATGCTTACGTGAATCAGATTGTTGGAACTGCATACCGCCTGAACGTTCACCGTCACGTGACAGCAGAAAACTTTCAGGACACCTGGAAATATGCAAGATATTACAATGGTGAAAGCATTAATCAGACGCTTTTTGCCAGACTTGGACTTCCGGAAAATCTTCCATCAGATGTTGGTGATCTGCTCCATAATGCATTCAAGGGAACGTATAAGGATTTTGACCATCCAAAGAAACTTCAGGGTGACGGTTTCTATACACGGGCGCAGATTGATACCACATATGAGGTTTTCTACAAGGTGCTGAAGCTTATGGAAAATATGGCCGTTGAGCGTCCGGAAGAGCCGTTTTCCGGTGTGGCCGATATCCTGGCTGATGCCCTCGACAGTTTCAGTCCACCGCCTTCCCCGCCTACCTCGTCGTCAATGTGCAGTCTGGAAGATATTTTCTCCTTTGGGCTTACATCAAGTTCCGGAGAGTGCTATGAAGAATTTTTTGAGGAAGTTGCCTCCTGGCTCAACTATTTGGGGGAATTAATTGTCTGGTCCCTCGAAACCCTCAGAAACTTGATTGACCTGTTGATGACGTTACTCCTGTCTCTGCCGATATCTGTTCTTCTGGCCATTCTTTACGGCATCCAACTCTTATGCTACCAGATTTATCGTAGTGCAAGAATGGTTTTATCGACAAATGGTTTTGTTATGCCGGAACCGGATGAGCTTGATAGCAGTATTGCCCGCAATTTGATTACTCTGTTCCCGGCCTGTGCCGTAAATTTCAAGACGTTTCCGAGCACCGGCAGACCTTTCCGCAATAATCTTGTCTGTCCTGTGCCGGCTGCGGAACAACCGGCTACTGCAGCAGCTTTTCACCCGAAGAGGATTGAATCCACACCTGACCGCTTTATCAACGAAGAGCCTTTCAGTGAAACAAATTTAGGGATGTATGCCCATAGCGCAAATAGCCCTGAACAAACACGAAACCTGCATAGAGATTACCTCAGTATAGGCAACTCAAGAGATTTTACGGTTTGGATGATCCGGCACGCCAACGATTCAGACATTACTGCTTCGATCCGGAACATGTTGTATGCCGACTGGAATCTGGATGGTGACAGGGGGTATGGATACCGGACATGGCGCGGAAATGTCCCGAATGATGAGCCCTTCACTGTTGAAGGCGAGGAGTATTTATAGTACCGGGTTTAACAACTTGCACCTGACGGGCACCTCCAGCGGACAACAAGGAGAGGCGTTCACTCTGTTTGTTTGCAGCCGTTGATGTGAGGAGCTGAAACATTAACTAATTATTCCAGGAGTGACTACAGTGCAATGGATATACTATTCAGGGTAGGGGGGCTTCAAGGGGTTGAATTAGGCGGATTATTGGGTGTAGACTATAGTACGATTAGTCGGGGCAAGAATATCCTGACATAATATGAAGAGAGACGGGAAGTTGAGGAATCTTATTAATCGTTAACCGGATAGAGCAGCTATTGTCGATATGAAGGATTCGTTCTCGAACGCTCTGTAATGTTAATGTCTGTAACTCAAGGGGACTTAAATCGGCATGCTTAATATAATACTGATCGGGGTTGGTGGCTTTATAGGTGCTGTAACACGGTTTTTGATAAGTGCGTGGGTGGGCCAGAAATGGGGAAGATCCTTCCCCATCGGGACATTTGTGGTTAATATAACGGGCTGTTTCTTTATCGGTCTTGCCATGACGCTGTTTACTGAGAGGATACTCGCCTCTCCATCCGTGAGGCTGTTTCTTACCGTTGGATTTTTGGGGGCCTTTACTACGTTTTCCACCTTTGAGTATGAGACAGGGTCCCTTCTTTACGATGGTGAATGGCTTCTGTCAGTGGCGAATATTGTCTTGAGTGTGGGCTTTGGCCTGGTTGCATTAAAGGCAGGTGAGTTGATTGCAAGGAGGATATAATATGCGGGGAAAGGGATTGGCAAAGAAGCTTTCCATATATGTGGATGAATCAGACCGTTACGGTGAAAAACCTGTCTATGAGGTGCTTGTAGACATCTTTTATAAAAAAAAGATTGCCGGTGTCAGTGTATTCCGTGGTGTTGCAGGTTATGGCAGTAATGGTGTGTACCATACATCAAAGATGCTCACACTTTCAGGCAAAATGCCTGTGAAGATAGAGGTCGTTGACTCTGAAGAGATGATCGACAGGGTGCTGCCCGATGTGTATCAGGTGGTGGAGAAGGGGCTGATAGAGGTGAGTGATACGAATATAATAAAGTGCTGCGGAGAGGAGGAGGAGGAGAAAAAGGAGGAAGGTGAGAGGATGAAACTGCAAGGAAAGGCAAAGATGCTCAGGGTTATTGTCAGGGAGGACCACAAGTGGCAAGGTGAGACACTGTATGAGGCGATTGTAAAGAGGTTTATCATGATGGATGTTGCCGGTGCCACTGTTTACAAGGCTATGGCGGGATATGGTCCTCGCCGGAGGTTCAGAAAAATGAAGTTTCTTTCCCGTGGCGGGGAGTTGCCTGTACTTATAACAGTCATTGATACGGAAGAAAAGATAAAAGAAATCTTACCTGTTCTGGATGATATGGTACAGGAGGGGATAGTTGTTCTGTCCGATGTGGACATAATAAAGTACATCACCATGGGAGATGAATCTGAATTGATGTGACTCCTGCCCCATGATGATGCTTTCCTTTACAATCTGATAACTTATGGACGTGAACCGTTACGGGTCAACTTTTTCAGGGAATTATCCATCTCCTGCAAGTATCTTACAATAGCGTCAAGGTCAAACTTATGCCATTCCAGCTTGGCAGAGTACAGAGAGGATTGAGCCTTCTGTAAATAAGCAGCGTTTGCAGAGCCACTCTCCGGTTTATAAAGCTTCTTGTCCGCTGTAAGCAGGGCCTTACTTTCTCTGAGTAGAAGTAATACCGCTTTTGCTTTTTGCGGAATGTACGGAAATATTCCTATCCTCTTATTGTGACATCTCACACACACATTTGCTATGTCATCGGGATTTAAAACATTTGTAACCATCGAGCCATGACATGTTACACAGTTAGGCCCCTTGCCGGTTGCTTCAAGCTTTTTGAAATGATAGCTCTGGGTAAACTTGTAAAACTCGGCGCCGTGGCATTTCCCGCACGTTGACGGGATATTTTTATAGTAAACCCTGCTTTGTGGCTTGGTCGAACCCAGGACACCCTTGTGTGCCTTATTCTTATCTATTGCAGCAGGATTACCGCCATGGCATTTATCACATGTTACGTCGTGTTTCTGGTGTATCGAGCCCTTCCAGTCATGTGATTTAATCCCCACAAAGCTGCTGCTCGAAAGTTTTGAATGGCAACTAACACAGGTATTCTCAATCTTTTTACCTCCATCTGCAAGAGCGGATGCCGATAAAATAAATATACCGCTTAACAGGATAAATAAACTTAAAATATATTTATTTGACATTAGTCCCTCCCATTCTCTTCTTGTTGTAAAAAAGTAATAGCGTGTAGGAAATGCTCCATGCCGCCAAACTTGAAATGATTGTATATACTATCATTTTTTGCGGTGTAATGTGAAGCACATCTATATAACCTGCTACTACAAGCATGCAGAAGAAAATTCCGCCTCCAATCCCGAATGATGTCATAAAAGGCCTGTGAAGTGGATTTTCAATATACTTTTGAGGTTCCTTGCTCCTGTCAAGAAACGGTATCAATGCAAAAACGAAGATTGTAAGTGTGGGGAAGATAACACCACCGATGGTCTCCGGTGTGATCTTGCCTCCCAGAATAGTAAATGACAGATCCCCCGGTATTAACTTCAGGAAACCGTACACAATCAGAAAGTACCAGTCAGGTCGCATAACGGGCGTTCCCGGTGAAGGCGGACCATAATTTTCTATTGGGTTCAACGGGATATATGTTGCGATCAGGACAATTACAAACATTAGAAAGAAATAGAACGACATACTAATGACTGTTTGCTCCGGCCAGATTGGAATACCGATAAGCCGTCTGCCACCCTTTGCTTCCTTTTTGTTTTTATTTGCGAGCGGTTCCGTGTGTTTTTGTTTTACCAGTATTAACATATGCAGGCTGATAAGGCCTATAAGAGTTATCGGGATTAACATAACATGCATAAAGAAGAAACGGGGGACGGTTCCACTTGAAGGGAAATTGCCTGCAAATAATAGTCTTGACGTCCAGTCTCCCACCCATGGCATCGATTTTGCCATATAATAAGCAATAGATGTAGCCGTTACAGAGAAATTACTGTAGGGTAATAAGTAACCTGTAAATGCTGCACCCATGGCTATGCCCCACAAGCTGAGTCCGACAAGCCAGTTAATCTCCCTTGGTTTTTTGTATGCTGCAGTAAAATAAATCCTCATTAGATGAGCGAAAATGGCGGCTATCATTATCATTGCTGACCAGTGGTGTATGCGTCTTATGATCATGCCCATGGGAAGCAGGTCTATCCTTACCACACTCGCATAGGCTGACGGAACCATTGCACCGAACAGAGAAACCAGTTTAGTTGAAGGCTCGTAAAGAAATCCGAGGAAAATACCCGTGATAACAAGTGTAATAAAAGAAAACAATGCTATCTCACCGAGTAAAAATGTAGGGTGTGTCGGAAATGTCTTGCTTAGAAATTTGTCCTTGAATTTTCCGAGTTCCAGTCTCTCATCAAACCATTTAAAGATCATCTTTTTATTCCTCGCCTCCTCATACTTGTGGACCGATAGGCCCCGTAAAATCGCTTGTAAAGACAAGTGTCCCATCGTCTCTCACTTTAATGCCTATCTGGGCGAGAGGAATTGGTGCCGGGCCGCCTAAGACCTTTGCACCTCTTGTGGGGTCGAATATGCTGTTATGACAGAAACATTCCGTGTATGAGGTGTCGGGCAATTTCCTGTTTTCAACCCAGGAAACAGTGCATCCAAGATGCGTGCATATTGCGCTATAAGCTATAATGCCCTGATCAGTAAGGTTAATGTGGGTAGGCGCTTTATAAGCGCTTTCGTCCAATTTAATCAGCTGGACAATATTTGCAGGATTTGATGTTTTACCTTCCGGAAATGCAAGCACGGCATCACCGGTATTCAGTGATGAAACCTTTATGTAGTCCCCTGTATTATTACCCTTTGCATAAACAAACCTGTCACCCGGTTTAATGGTTGATACATAACCACCGCCTTTCTTTTCCGGCGCCAGAACTTTAAGGAGCGACAGGAGAGAGCCTAATGCGCCTGCAATAGACGCAATGATTACACCAAGAGTAAATCTTCTTCGTGTTATCCCTGTTTTGTCTCCCTTATCCCCGGGGTTTTCATCTACCATAACAATTCCTCCTCACGGTCTTCCGATACCTCCCTGAATGGTATAAAGTATCTTGCGAATATAATGACCTCGATACCTGCAATCAGGAATTGAAGAGCTATCAAAGTGCCCATTATGTAATCATTACCCCTGCCGGATATCAAGAGATAGGCAAAGACAATACCTGTACCAAGCAGTATAATGGAAAGGAGCAGGATTACAACTATGGCACCCCCTGAATATGAGGGTTTCTTTTCGTGTATAACCTCGAAGCCCATACTATCTCCTTTTTTCCAGTAATATATAGATGATATAACCAATGATGAATAGAATAATAACAGCGCCAAATGCTACAAATCCTATCTGGAATGCACCGAGTTCTTCCGGGAATTCCGGAATAAGCGGTGGTTTATCGCCTCTTGCCTTATGTTCGGCTATCTTTATCCTTATGCTTGAAAGTGTGTTAATAGTTGATGTATTAACATTCATCGGGTCTATCTGGTCAAACCCGGACGTATCTTTATGACAGCTCTCACATACTTTTGGAACTTCCGGCATGGAATTATGGTGGGCATTATGGCAGGTGACACATGAAGGTCCACCTTTGTTATCAAGATACGCCTTACCCATGATGCTGTTTGCATATCTGTTAACAGATTCACTGTGACACTGCCTGCAGGTATCGAACATGGACTTTCCGGCAGGTACACCAATGAATCCACTGGATTTTGACATTGCGAGAGTCTGCCTGGTTGCAAATTGTTGTTGAGACAGTTGCTTTATATTCCCAAGATTAATGTCCGCATTTCCACCGTGACAATAATCACATGTAATGCCGTTCTGTTGATGAATTGAACCTTTCCAGTCAGAAACAGGCTTTGCAAGTTCACCACCAAGGAATTCGTGACAGGTTATACATGCATTCTGTTTTTTTTGATTTGCATGTGCATTTAGTGGATAGATAAATAGCACTATTGCTGCAAATCCTATAAGGATACCAAGTATATATTTTTTATTATTCATACTATTTTTCAATGTCTTTTATCGTCTCTGCTTTGCTGTCTAAATAGTTAGATATTATGAATTTTAAAATATGATATACAAAGAATGTGAAGAAAATATGAAGATAGTGTGAAGAAAACGTGAAGACTCAAAAAAGACCGGCCCGTCTCTTCCGTTCCGTCTCTATCCGGAGGGGTATTGGGGGAGAATCTCTCAATTATATGCGATTAGACCTCTCCGGATTGCTTCCAACAACCTTTTGTCGCTGGATATGGGTGTCCGATATTTGCATTAGGCCGAGCAACAACTGAGTCTGGACACATCCCTCTCAAATGATTGTGCGGCAAGTTTTATGCCCTCGGATAGGGTGAGGTATGGATGCATCTGTGCTGCAAGCTGTGAGATGCTTATATTGTATTTGATTGACAGGGTTGCCTCCATTATCATCTCCCCTGCCTCCGAAGATACAATCTGTGCACCGAGGAGCCTGCCCGTATCCTTTTGCGCTACCAGCCTGACAAAACCCCTTGTATCCCTTGCTGCAAGTGCCCGCGGCACATACTTCATATCAAGCCTTGATGACTTGCAGTCAATGCCCTGTGCCTCTGCCTGTTCTTCGGTCAGGCCTACAGAGGCGACCTGTGGGTCGGTAAACGTAACCCTCGGCAGCACTGACAGGTCCATGACCTGCCGGTTGCCGGACAGTGCGTTCTCTGCTGCTGTAGTGGCTGCAAGCGCGGCGACATAAACAAACATCGGGTCTCCGGTTACGTCACCGGCGGCATAGACATCAGGATGTGATGTCCGGAGATATTGGTCCACCTTTATCTCGCCTTTCTTTCCAACCTCAATCCCGCTTTCTTCAATGCCGAAGCCCCCGGTATTGGCCCTCCTGCCGGTCGCAACGAGCAGTTGCTCTGCATTTATGGAATGAGCCCTTCCGTCCATATCGAAGTCCACGGTGTATTCACCATTGTATCGAACCATTTTAACCATTGAGCCAGTAAGAAACTCAATACCCTCCTGTTCAAGATACCCGGCGATTGTATTACCCACCTCCTCGCCTTCGGGGAGCAATACATAGGGCATTGCCTCTATGACATAAACCTTTGAGCCGAACCTTGAGAATATCTGTGCAAACTCGAGGCCCACTGCACTGCCGCCGATTATTATCAGCTCCCGGGGCAGTTTTTCAAGGGCCAGCGCCTCGGTACTTGCAAGATATTTTGTTTTATCAAGCCCGTCTATCGGTGGTATCCAGGGGTGTGCTCCTGTGGCGATGATCAGTTTATCGGGTTGCAATGTCTCCTTACCCGTTTCCACAGTAATCCTGCCCTTGCCGTCTCTTCTTATCATCGCATGTCCTTTTATGTATCTCATTCCTTTATACGAGTCCAGTACCTCCTCGTATTTTTTCTTTCGCAGTGTGGAGACGAGGGCGTCCTTCTGGGCGATGACCTTATTAAAATCAAGTGAATCGGGGTGAGTATCTATGCCGTCAAAATTATGATGGAATCTCTGGTAATATGTCTGTGCGGCCCTTATAAGTGTCTTTGTCGGCACACATCCGATATTAACGCATGTGCCACCTATGGTCGAATGCTCTATAATGGTGACCCGTGCCCCGAGTTCCCATGCCCTTATGGCAGCGGCAAATCCGGCAGAACCCCCACCAATGATGACAAGTTCCTGCAGCTTAACCCTCTTCATAATCAACCCCTTCTTTCCTGTAGTAGCAGTTTTTATGGACCGTTCACTTTCCGCCGTTAATGCCGGGGAGCACTTCGGCCCCATACCCGCTATTCTTAACGGCCTTGATCATCTGTTCCACGGTTACCTTGTCTTCCTCATACTGGACTGTCGCCGTCTTTTCCTTGTAACTTACGGCAACATTGATTACGCCCGGAAGCCTTTTTAAGGCAGCTTTAATAGTGGCCGGACAGGTAATGCATCTCATGCCCTCAATCTTCAGGGTAACCTTTTTAAAGTTGCCTTGAGCACTCCACGCATAGCCCGTGTAGACTACAGAGGAGAGCAGGAATACAAGGATAAAGACTGAACGGACCGTTTTACGGATTTGAATAGTGTTTTTCATCATTAAAAAACTCCTTCCTGGATTTAGTGAGCCATTTAGATAATGGCGGTTGTTTTTGCTACGCCAACAGAACAATCAGATAAGGAAGAACCAGGAGGAAGGCCACAACTGCAGTGGCAA
This sequence comes from bacterium, assembly GCA_036244995.1. GTDB lineage: Bacteria > Nitrospirota > Thermodesulfovibrionia > Thermodesulfovibrionales > JdFR-85 > BMS3Bbin07. The sequence continues at coordinate 14,282 of BTTF01000046.1, forward strand.
TCCAGAGTCCAGCCTTCTGAACCTTCTTTGTCCGGGGGTTGGCACACAGGCTGCCGGGTTCGCACTCCTCTTTCGGTTTTCTGTAGACACTATAAAATCCTGCAACAAGAAAACCGATAGTGAACAGGATAAAGACCGGCTTGTATGGTTCGAATGCCGTCAGGTTTCCGATCCATGCGCCGCTGACACCAAGCATTACCAGGACAAATGGCCCCACGCAGCAAACAGAGGCCAACAGGGCTGCAATAATCGCCATAGGGCCAAAGGAGGTAAATCGACGCTTTACCTTCCTCACGCCTTCGGTAGTCTCTATCCCTGCTGCAGAAGAAGGGACATCCCCGGCTATTCCGTGCGAGTTTTCTTTCATAACTATTACCTCCTCCTTGATTACGGCCTGCAGCAGTCCTTATGTCCAGTGCCTGATGTCGTCTCCTCTACTTCTTTCCCGAACTGCTGTAGTGCTTCATTTACGAAGTGCTTAACAGTACCCAGACAGCATGAGCCCTGCGGATTTTTGACCTCGCAAGAGCAACCATCGCTTTTTATACGTGACTTTATGTCATCTATGACCGTGCTCTTGCCGGTCCGTTGGACCTCATTGAATATCTCTTCAACAGAGTAATTGAAGCAGTAACATATTGGTCGCGGGGAAGACTCCTCCTTGATTCCGACACGGACGGTAAGGTCTTCTTTATAAAATGCATGACTACCGTTCTTGGTAAAGTAAACTATGTTACACACCCTGGAGCCACAGAAAAAGTAGGGACTGTCCGTAATCCTGTCCTGCCTGTCAGCCTTGATGATGGCATGAAGGGTGGTTGTCTTAACCGCCTTACCTTCCCTGCCACAGGATGGGCAGGAAATCCGGTTAACCATTTCAACCGTCTCTTCACACACAGGGCATCCTGCAGTGAAGACCTCTGTCTTGTGTTTAGCACTCATGGTTCACACCTCCTTCAAATATGAAAGGATATTATGCCGGCTATTCCTTTTCACTATCCAGCGCCTCCAGGATTGGGCATTCTCTACCCGGGCCACTGCCTTTACATTCCATTGTCAGTGTTATGAGGGTCCTTTTCATCCTCCGGAGGATTCGAATCTTTTCTTCAATTTCTGCAATCTTTATATCTGCCCGTTTTTTAACATCACCACAGGTGGTACCTGGGTCAAGCCGTAAGGAGAGGAGCTCCAGTATTTCCCTGAGAGAAAATCCAAGCTCCTTGGCACGCTTGATGAATTGAATCCGGGTTACCGTATCCTGCGTATACTGACGATAGCCGGATTCCCGACGGGAAGGCTTCGGTATCAGTCCACGCCGTTCATAATAACGGATTGTCTCAATATTCACTTCTGCCTTCTTTGCCAATTGACCTACGGTCAAACTCTCCACCTCTCTTTACCTGCTACAGACAGTATAAACCTTGTACCTAAGTACAGAGTCAAGTGTTTTTTTACCCGGGTTCAGCGATAAGAGGTTTTATTTATGTTCCCCAGTGCTGTTTTATCGCTGTATCCGGGGTTAAATATCTTGGGGAACAAGCTTGACAAAACAGGATAGAAAAAAACATAATTTCTCAGTTGTCAATATGAAAAATTCGCCCCTCTGATGAGCTTGATTATGCAAAGCCGGTTCGCTTACATATTCATATACCAGTATCTTGATTGAACAGGCAATAGGCTGTCAACGGGTCGACTAAATAAATAAGAGACGTTAGACTAGAAATGAAACAATTACCATAAAATCCGAGGAGGTAATCAAGATGAAAACACCAATTTGCCCTGCATGCGGTTGCTCTCTGGTGCGACTAGGAATTACTAATGAGATGGCTGTGGTTCGTGAATATCAACAAAAAGAGTATTCTTTTTGTTGCGATGGGTGTGCAGCTTTGTTTCAGGAGAATGCGCAAGCCTTACTGGAAGAAACAGCTGATCTGGTTGTGTGCCCAGGTTGCCTGGCTGAAAAACCGATCAATCAAACGGTACCGGTTAACTATCAAGATGAGACCTTGTTTTTCTGCCGATGCCCACATTGTGTGACTGTATTTCGTAAGGACTCCGAATACTACATTAAGCGTCTGTCTGGAGAAATTGAATTTCCCGGTGTATTTTCCGGGGGCAGCGGATGCTGTGATTAATGTTCAGACAAGATGGACTGTACCGGCATTAGGGACGGAGGTAAAATAATAACATCGGGTTTCCTTATTAACGATACTGTTTTAAGTATAGCAAAGAAATATATTAAATCAAGCGAACGTATCGGTGAGGTGTAGCGGAAATCGAACCCACCAAGGCGTTTTTTGTTAGCCCTGCTCCCGGGTTTGCAGACAATATGGAACAGCCGATTCCATACCCCTCAAAAAAAGAGACTATGGGAAGCGAGTAAGAGATTCTTCCGGGGAAAACTGAATCCCTTACTCGCCGGGTTGTTAGGCCAAAGGTTTGCCAAGCCCTGCAGCACGTAGAGTTGTTTCGTCAGGGCCACATCCTGCGCAGCAATCTGAGAGCTTGCCGTCGATAACAACAGCAGGTACAGAGCTAATCCCAAGGTCTTTGGCCCGGGTTGCAACTTCCGGGTTCTTCATGTCCAGCGCATTGACTTCACAGGATGGGCAGGCAATTCGGTTAACCATCTCAACCGTCTTTTCACACACAGGGCATCCTGCAGTGAAGACCTCTATCTTGCGTTTAGCACTCATGCTTCACACCTCCTTTCCGGTTTTATTTCTGCACGTTTTTTATCACCACCACAGGTGGTGGCAGGGTCGAGCCGTAAGGAGAGGAGTTCCGGTATCTCCCTGAGAGAGAATCCCAAGCTCCTTGACACGCTTGATAAATTGAATCCGGGTTACCGTATCCTGCTTATACTGACGATAGCCGGATTCCCGACGGGAAGGCTTCGGTATCAGTCCACGCCGTTCATAATAACGGATTGTCTCAATATTCACTTCTGCCTTCTTTGCCAATTGACCTATGGTCAAACTCTCCATCACTTTACCTGCTACATACAGTATAAACCCTTTACCTAAGTACAGAGTCAAGTGTTTTTTAGCGGTCATCGAACATGCCCCTCTTACATATCAGCCACATACATACTGATGAAGTCGTAAATGTAATAGCTTCCCATAATTAAAAGGA
>BTTF01000047.1:0-17402 GCA_036244995.1 bacterium
TGGGCCTGGGCAGTCTTATAAAGAAACCGGTACCCTTGCCCAGGGCGCTCTTTACCTTGATATGTCCGCCATGTTTTTTTACTATGCCGTGAGTTACAGCCAATCCGAGTCCTGTACCCTTTCCTACCGGTTTTGTGGTGAAAAATGGTTCGAAGAGTTTGCTCATATGTTCTTCCGGAATTCCGGGGCCTGTATCAGTGAACTCTATCTCAATGAATTCCTTTTCATCTTCGGTTAGCTGTCTTGTTGCTATAGTGATTTGTCCCCTGTCGTTCATGGCGTCGGCAGCATTAATGAGAAGGTTCATAAAGACCTGTTGAAGTTGCGAGGCATCACCTACAATACGCGGCAGGTCAGGGGAAAGGTCGGTGATGATCTTTATATTATGAAATTTAGCCTGGTTCCGGATGATCTCAAGGGTATGTCTGATGGTGTTGTTTATATCAACATCCGCCCGCTCGGCAGGTATGGCCCTCGAGAAACCAAGGAGGCCTTTTATTATCTTTGAGCAACGCTCTGCCTGTTCGATGATCACCTCAAGGTCTTCCCTGTCCATCTTGTTTTCAGGTGGGGTCCTCTTGAGCATCAGGTATGCAAAGGTTACAATTCCTGTCAGTGGACTGTTAATCTCATGAGCAACACCTGCTGCCATGCGGCCAAGGGAGGCAAGTTTTTCAGTATGTATAAGCTGTTCCTGTCCCCGCCTGATCTCCTCTGTTTTTTTCGCAACCTCTTCCTCGAGTTCTTTTGCCCAGTCTTCCAGCTTCTGCCTGGCATTTCTCAGCTCATGCGTCATAGAGTTAAAGGTATCCGCAAGTATGCCTATCTCGTCACGTGTTTTTATCTCTACCCTGCGGTTAAGGTCTCCTTTTGAGACGCTTTGCATTCCTTCGGTCAGAAGCTGGAGGGGATTTATCAGAATCTTCCAGAGTATGATACAGAGCACTATACAAAAGAAGAAGGTGAAGATGATGCCGAAGGTAAGGGTCTCTATTTTCTGTTTCCTGAGGGTGCTGTCAATTCCGGAGAGGGAATAATCTGTTTCCAGGATTCCGAGTATTTTTTTGTCGGGCTGGTGGTAATGGCATGATGCAGTGTAGCAGGTTTTCTGATTAACAATGGGACGTAAGAACCTCAATACCCGTCCATTATCGCCCTTTATGATTGTCCACATACTGCTGTTCTGCATCTTTAGTGTTTCATGCGGCCTGGATGGGTTGCTATGGCAGAGCCTGCAGGAGGAATTGATATTGATTTTCTTCCCGATCATTTTCCTGTCACTTGAGAAACGAACATCTCCCTGAAGATTGTAAACCTGGATGTTTATTATATCTTCTGATGAACCCATAATCTCGATAGTATCCTGAATTGTTCCAACCTGGTGGGTATGCATATTTACAAATATGCTCTTCTCTATCATTGCCGTGTATGCAGCTGTATGGTGTATGGAGTTATTGAGAAATTCCTGCTCACCGCGTATGATTATCATGTACCAGAAGATTGAACTCCCTGTTAATACCAGGATGCCGATGGCAACTATTAGTTTCAGGCTTAGGGAATGGCGGGATTTTTTTGCGATCAGGTCCTTGAGGAAGTTTATTTTTTCCTTGAAATCAATAACCATCTTTAGCCCCTTGAAGAAATGCAGAACTTGTATAAGTGCTTCATTTGTTACACTATTTACACCCTTGCATTTAAACTCTACTATAAACCGGAACTGAAAATCCAGTTCTCTGATTTCAATATTAAGGTGAAGTTATAGTTTTGGCTTTCTGTCAAGGTAGAACTTTAATTTTTTTATTGACAAAGCCATCTTTTTTATTGTATATATGTACCCATGCCAGGAAGCTATTTGCCATCAAGCTACCTACCCGTACTGATTTTTCTTGTCATCTCCCTTGCCTTTGGACTCGGTGCCCTTATTATGGGCAGTATGTTCAGATTAAAGAGACCTTATGCAGAGAAACTGATGCCCTATGAATCGGGCATTACACCTGTTGGTGAACCCCGGTACAGGTTTTCTGTCAAGTTTTATGTGATAGCGATGCTGTTTGTGGTATTTGATGTGGAGGTCATTTTCCTCTATCCCTGGGCGATTGTTTTTGACAAGCTCGGGCTTTTTGCCTTCATAGAGATGATCATCTTTATCTTTGTGCTCCTTGTGGGGTATGTGTATGCATGGCGGAAAGAGGCGTTTACGTGGGAATAAGGATTGACTAAGGATTGACTATTGACTATTGACGATTGACTATTGACGATTTTCTATTAAAAAATCAATATATTCGTCAATAGTCAATAGTCAATAGTCAATCCCAAACAGGAGTCTGTACGATGATAATTGATACTACGAGCACAATGGTAGAGGTTGAAGAAGGGGTTAAGGTAATTCCCGCAGCCAATACCATTATCACCACTATGGATAAGCTCATCAACTGGGGAAGGGTCTCTTCAATCTGGCCCGTCACCTTCGGTCTTGCCTGCTGTGCTATTGAGATGATGACCGCCGGTTCAAGTCATTATGATATGGATCGGCTCGGCATGATCTTCAGGGGGTCTCCGAGACAGGCTGACCTTCTTATAGTTGCAGGAACTGTTACCAAAAAGATGGCCCCGGTTGTCAGGAGGGTTTATGACCAGATGCCGGAGCCGAGGTATGTGATATCCATGGGGAGCTGTGCATGTACGGGAGGTATTTTCCGTTCCTACAGCACTGTTCAGGGTTGTGACAGCTTCCTTCCTGTGGATGTATATGTGCCCGGCTGTCCACCAAGACCCGAGGCGCTTATGTACGGAATTGGAAAGTTGCAGGAAAAAATCAGAAAGGAGTATTTCCATTGGAGCCGCTGGAGATAACCGAGAGGATTAAGGAGAGATTTCCCGATGAAGTCCTGGATATCATCGAGTTCAGGGACCAGCTCTCTGTGGTGATAAAAAAGGAGAGAATTGTCGAGATATGCCGCTGGCTGTATGATGAGCCTGACCTCAGGTTTGACTATCTTAAAGACATCTGCGGAGTGGATTATCTTGCTAAAAAACCCGTGAGGTTTGAGGTCGTTTATACATTATACTCAATGAGACACCTGCACATGTTGAGGCTGAAGGCTGCGGTTGGTGAAGATGAGCCCTCCATTGACAGTGTGGTGCCTGTCTGGATTGGCGCCAACTGGCATGAGAGGGAGTGTTACGATATGTACGGCATAAGGTTTACCGGTCATCCTGATCTCAGCAGGGTTTTGATGCCTGAGGACTGGGAGGGCCATCCATTAAGGAAGGACTATCCTGAAGGGGGGCCAGAGAGAGAGTGGCCGGGCTTTCAGGAGGTTCTTGACAAGGCGAAAAAGTTTAAGGAGTTTTCGTGGCAGGGATAGAGAAATCGCTTCAGACCAAAGAGCTTACCGTCAGTATGGGCCCCCAGCACCCATCCACCCACGGCGTTCTCAGACTCGTGCTTGAACTTGACGGAGAAACAGTTGTTAAATGCACCCCCCATGTGGGTTATCTTCACCGCGGGGTTGAAAAACTTGCCGAGGGTATGACCTACCTGCAGGCATTGCCCTTATCAGACAGGCTTGATTATATATCTTCAATGTCCAATAACGTTGGCTATTGTCTTGCCGTGGAAAGGCTTTTCGGGATTGAGGCGCCTGACAGGGCAAAGTTTATCAGGACAATAGTCTGTGAGATGACCCGTATCAGCAGCCATATCATCTGGGTTGCCACCCATGCCCTTGACCTTGGTGCAATGACCGTATTCCTTTACTCTTTCAGGGAGAGGGAGTGGTTGCTTGACCTCTTTGAAATGCTCTGCGGTGCAAGGCTGACCGTTAGTTATCCGAGGATTGGAGGGGTCAGAAATGATGTCTCCCAGGAGTTCATAGACAGCCTGTATAAGTTTACCGATGAGTTTCCAAAGAGGATTGAAGAGTACGAGACCCTTATTGACAAGAACCGTATCTGGCTTGGGAGGACAAAGGGGATTGGTGTGATCTCGGCAGAAGAGGCAATAAACCGGGGTCTCAGCGGGCCGGTACTCAGGGGGTCCGGAGTTGATTATGATATAAGAAAACGTTTTCCCTATGATGCCTATGACAAGGTGGACTTTGAGGTGCCATTGGGCAAGAACGGAGATGTATATGATAGATACCGCTGCAGGATGGAGGAACTGAGACAGTCCGTCAGGATAATCAGACAGTGCATTGAGAGATTGCCACGCGGCCCTGTGATGACACCTGATGCCCCCAAGTTCACGTTGCCGCCAAAAGAGAGGGTGCTGGCGGATATGGAATCGTTAATTCACCACTTTGTGCTGATAACAAAGGGACCGATGGCTGCCCCTGAAGGGGAGATATACGTTGCCACCGAGGTTCCAAAGGGCGAACTTGGTTTCTACATTGTAAGTGATGGTACAGGAAAGCCTTACAGGATGAGGGTGAGGGCCCCTTCCTTTGTCCATGTCTCGTTACTTCCGAGGCTCTGTGAGGGAGGAATGGTAGCTGATGTTGTAGCCAATATCGGCACAATCGATATAGTGCTTGGAGAATGTGACCGGTAACAATTAAAAAGCTGAAAGTTAAAAGCTGAAAATCAGGAAAACTAACTTATCATGGATATTTTTGAAGAGATAAGAGCTTTATCAGAGAAGTACCCCGACCGGAGGGGTGCCCTGCTCCCTGCACTCTATGTTGCACAGAAAGATGCGGGCTGGCTGAGCCAGGAGGCACTCGACAGGGTCTCCAATGCCCTGAACCTGCCGCAGGCCACTGTAAAGGGTGTTGCAACCTTTTATTCCATGTACAAACACCGGCCAATGGGGCGTCATCTTATACAGTTATGCACAAATGTGGCTTGCATGATTATGGGAGCGGAAAGCCTTGTGGACTTCCTGAAGGGTAAATATGGACTTGAACCCGGCGGCACGACAGGGGACGGAAGGTTTTCACTGGTGATAATGGAGTGTATAGGAGCCTGTGACAGGGCACCTGCAATGCTTGTGAATACGAACTTTCACTCTGACCTTACAGAGGGCAATATAGTGGAGATACTTGAGGAGTACGAATAAAACCTGAAATCTTTGGCAACAGGAAATCTTTAAACGAAGTATTATTCAGTTTGGAATTAGTGTGAATTAGTGTCAATTCGTAGCTGAATTCAATTAAGGTTATGGAAAAGTTTCTATTAAAAAACATCGAGAATCCGGCTTCGGCCAGTCTTGAGGAATATCTGAAGGTTGGTGGCTATGAGTCCCTGAACAAGGCGCTTCAGATGGAGCCTGCGGATATTATTGCAGAAGTCAAGGCAGCAGGGCTGAGGGGCAGGGGAGGGGCAGGTTTTCCTACAGGTATGAAGTGGGATTTTGCCTCCAGAGACGTAAAGTTTCCGAAATACCTTATCTGTAATGCTGATGAAGGCGAGCCGGGGACATTTAAAGACAGGCCCATACTTGAGAAGAATCCACACCTCCTTATCGAAGGGATGGTAATATCTGCCCATGCCCTTAAGTCGGAGAGGGGGTACATATACCTCAGGGGTGAGTACCCTTATGCAAGGATTGCCCTTGAGAAGGCCATTGAAGAGGCATACGCAACCGGGTATCTTGGAGATAATATAGCCGGGAAGGGTTTCGGGTTTCACCTTGGCGTTCATCAGGGTGCCGGGGCCTATATCTGCGGAGAGGAGACTGCACTGATCGATTCAATTGAGGGCAGGAGGGGACAGCCGAGGATCAAGCCTCCTTTTCCCGTTAATGTCGGTGCCTGGGGGATGCCTACAATTGTCAACAATGTGGAGACACTGGCGAACATACCGTTAATTGTCTCCATAGGTGCTGAAAAATACGCTGCAATAGGAAACCCTGAGTGTCCGGGGCCGAAACTCTTCTCTGTAAGCTGTTGTGTTGAACGCCCCGGTGTTTATGAGTTGCCGATGGGAACCACCCTCAAAGAGATTATATACGACCATGCCGGTGGTATCAGGGGTGGCAGGGAACTCAAGGCAGTGATACCGGGCGGCATCTCAACGCCGGTACTTACGCCCGACGGGATAGACTGCCCCATGGATTTTGTTAATCTTCCAAAGCGCGGCAGCATGCTTGGTTCAGGTGCGGTAATGGTCTTTGATGACACCGTATGTCTGGTGAAGGTCTGCTGGCGTGCGATGAGGTTTTTCGAGCATGAATCATGCGGTAAATGTATACCCTGCCGCGAGGGTACCGGGTGGTTGAGAAATATCCTTGAAAGGATAGAGGGTGGATTCGGCCGCGATAATGATATAGAGCTGCTGCAGGATATAGCACTCAGCATTACGGGGAAGACGTTCTGCCCACTTGGAGATGGAGCTGCAGGTGTTGTGCTTGGATTTATAAAGAATTTCTCCGATGAGTTCAGGTATCATATCACGAATAAAAAATGTATGGTAAGTGAAGCTTGATAGATTACTGGATAATAAGGGGTAATGAGCTTACAAACCTGAAGCTCACGACCTGTAACCTGTAACCGGAATAAAAGGAAGATGATTAAGGTAACCATAGACGGAAGAGATGTTGAGCTTGAAACCCCTGTGACTGTCCTTGAGGCGGCAAAACAGGCGGGTATCCTCATACCAACGCTCTGTTACTTTGAGGGCCTCACCCCTTTTGGCGGTTGCAGGCTCTGCGTTGTGGAGGTAGAGAAGCTTCCCAGATTACAGACTTCATGCACCCTCATGACGGCAGACGGGATGGTGATCAGGACAGAGACTGATCAGATCAAGGCTGCAAGGCGTTCAGTTCTTGAATTCCTCCTCATCAACCACCCCCTTGACTGTCCCGTTTGCGACAAGGCGGGGGAGTGTGACCTGCAGGACCTTGTTGCACGCTACGGGCCTGAGGCAGGCCGTTTTGCCGAGGGCAAGAGACGGCACCCGGAGAGTTTTGATGACCCGATTATTGTGAGGAATATGGAGAGGTGTCTGCTCTGTACGAGGTGTGTAAGGATGTGCGACGAGCTTCAGGCTTCATATTCCATTTCAGTGACGGGAAGGGGCAGTCATTCATTTGTAGAGCCCTTTTCCGGGGGTAAATACAACTGTGAATATTGCGGCAACTGTCTCACGGTATGTCCTGTCGGTGCGATCATGTCGAGACTTCACAGGCATACTTACAGACCCTGGTTTGTTGAGAAGGAGGTAGAGACCGTATGTGGTTTCTGCGGTGTGGGGTGCTCCATGGTATTTCAAATGAGGGAAAACTCCATAATAAGGGCCATACCAAGGGCGGGGGTCGGGTTCAATAAAGGCCTTTTGTGTGTAAGGGGTCGATTCGGTTATGAAAATGTTGAGAGTGAGGATCAGCTTACAACTCCACTTATGAAGGTGGACGGAGAACTGAAGCAGGTAAGCTGGGAAGAGGCGATTACCTTTATAGCAAGGCGTATTAAAGAGATAAAGGATGCGTTTGGCGGAAGGGCTATTGGTGCCGTTGCTTCGGGAAGATGCACGAATGAAGATAATTACATGTTGCAGAAATTTATAAGGTTTGTCCTTGGTTCAAACAACATTGACTCTACTGCGAGGAATTATTATGCACCGGCAGAGGCCTATCTTGAGAGGATATTCGGACAGGGAATTACGGCAAACCTTATCTCCGGAATAGCCAATTCAGATGGTGTCCTTGTTGTCGGTGGCGACCCTACGGCGATAAATCCGATACTCGGGCTTCAGATAAGGGCTTCGTGGAGAGGTGGCGGTAAGGTTATAACCCTTGGCGCCCCTGGAGGGTTAAAGAGATTTGTAGCTTATGAATTGATGCCCGCGCCGTATTCAGAGGAGATTGTGCTCTCAGCTATTGTGGGCAGACTCCTGAAAGGCAAGACGTTTAGTGGTGAGAATACGGCAGTAGAGGCCAAACTCGGGAGCCTCAGGATACCTTCAGATGAGGACCTGAGTGCGGCGGGCATATCACCTGAAGATATTGCGAGGGCATCTGATGACCTTGCAGGGATGGCAACTCCTGTTGTAGTTATAGGTCCTGATATCATACAGAGGGAAAGGGCATCCAAAAACCTCTTCCTTCTTGGTGCCATAGCCTATCTGGTAAATGCGAGGATTTTCCTCCTTTCCGAGAGGCCGAATTATCAGGGTCTGATGGATATGGGGTGTCTGCCGGATTTCCTGCCCGGTGGAAGACCGGTTGAGCTTGAGATGTTCAGGCACAAGATCGAGGGTGCACTTGGTCTGAAGGCGCCTGAAGATAAGGGATTGACCCTTTTTGAGATGATAGATGAGGCTGAAACGGGTGGGCTGAAGGCCCTCTATGTTATGGGTGAGAACCCCCTCTTTAATATTCCCGACAGTGCAAAGGTGAAAAAGGCACTCGGAAATCTGGACCTGCTTGTGGTTCAGGATGTTCATCTTACGGAGACTGCAGGGATTGCGGATGTGGTTTTGCCGGCAACGGCCTGGCCTGAAAAGGAGGGGACATTTACAAACCTTGAAAGGCGGGTGCAGAGGGTCAGGAAGGCCAGGAGAGGCAGGATGGCATCCTATGGCAGGGATGACTGGAAGATCATTGCAGATATTGCAGAGAGATTCGGAATGACAAGGAAATACCACAGGGTGGAGGATGTATGGGAGGAGATAATGCATGTCTCAGCCCTGCACTCCGGGCTCGGGTACGAGGATATTGCAGACGGGAAGGCTGTTTGGCCCTATTATGGCGAACCCTTAAGGGGCATGGAAGGTGATTTTTCAGTCGAGGGGCTTGATGGGATTCCCCGTATACAGGGTTCCGAAAAGCCTTATTTGATGATAGAGAGATCATTATATCACTCGGGTACATTCAGCAGAAGATCCAAGGCCCTGCTCAGTATTTATCCGGAGCCTTATTTAATGATAAACCCCTTGATGTCGGAGAGACTTGGACTTGCAGCGGGTGAGAAGGCGAGGATAAGCAATGAACGGGGGGTGCTTGAGCTGAAGGTGAAATTGAATGAAGACGTACCCGATAGTCAGGTGTTCCTTTCCAATACCTTTGAGGGGGCCGGTGCCATGGGTTTAATTGGGTTCGGTATAAATTCCGCTATCGGGTCTCTATACATTAAGGATAGTACTGTGAGAGTGGAGAAGGTACGGGTATGAATGTCTTTGAGTTTTTGATGCAGCCGGGGAGCTTTGATCTGATCTTGAATATAGGGGCTATTGTCCTGAAGATTGCTATTGTCATTGCCGTGGCCATGTTTCACGTTGCATATGCAACTTATTTTGAGCGTAAGGTGATAGGACATATGCAGGTGCGGATGGGACCGATGGAGGTGGGGCCGCACGGGTTGCTGCAGCCGGTTGCGGATATGCTCAAACTCTTCTTCAAGGAGGATATTATCCCCACAAATGCGGACAAGCCGGTCTTTTATCTGGCGCCCATAATATCACTGACAGCCGCACTGTCATCACTTGCAGTTATACCCTTTTTTGATGGTTTTGTTATTGCCAATATAAACATCGGGCTCTTGTTTATACTTGCTGTTTCATCGGTGGGCACATATGGAATAATCCTTGCCGGGTGGGCATCTTCTTCAAAATATTCTTTTCTTGGCAGTCTCAGGTCTGCTGCCCAGGTTATCAGTTATGAGGTGGCACTGGGGCTTAGCCTTGTGGGTGTAATAATGATGGCAGGCTCTCTGAACCTTACAGATATTGTTCGCGCTCAGGCCAACTATCCCACCGGTATGTTTGCAGTTCCCCAGATACTCGGATTCTTTGTGTTTGTTGTTGCTGCGGTTGCAGAGACAAACAGGTCTCCTTTTGACCTCCCGGAGGCAGAGAACGAGCTTGTGGCAGGGTACTTTGTGGAATACAGCGGTATGAGATTTGCACTCTTTTATGCTGCAGAATATATAGGAATGATGATAATGGGCTCTCTTGCCGTTACATGTTTTCTTGGCGGCTGGACGGTTCCTCATTTTATCACAGGGGCATTTCCGTTCCTCGAATATATTCCCGGAATTGTCTGGTTTCTGTTGAAACTCTATTTTACCATCTTTTTTTATTACTGGATAAGGGCCACCTTGCCAAGGTACAGATATGACCAGCTTATGGCTATAGGATGGAAGCTGCTGATTCCGCTTGCACTGCTGAATATATTGATAACAGGGATAATAAAGGTGTCCGTGAATTGAGAGAGTTGCAGGTCGAAAATTCAGGGGCTGGTTTTTAATAGTCTGTAATATGTTTATGATAACGATCGTTTGGGAGATGAGATGACGTTGAAGGAGCTGATAAAAAAGGTTTTTTTGCTTGAGATAATAAAGGGGATGTCCCTGACCCTCAGCAGGTTTTTTACAAAACCTGTGACAAGGAGGTATCCCAAGGAGAAGAGACCGGCAGCCATAGGGTTCAGGGGACTCCATGCACTTGTACGTAACCCGGCAACAGGTGATGCAAAATGCGTGGGCTGTGGACTCTGTGCAGCGATATGTCCCTCGAGATGCATCAATGTCTATACCTCAGAGGGCTCTGAACATCAGAAGGTGGTGGACAGATATGAGATAGAGGTCCTCAGGTGCGTATTTTGTGCCTTATGTGTTGAGGCCTGCCCCTATGGGGCGATATCCCTGACCCCACATTATGAGTATGCAGACTACAGCAGGGATGCTATTTATATGACAAAAGAGATACTCCTTGAGAACTGGGATAAATATATGGGTGAAGACGGGTTTCGGTATTTTGATACTTTCTGGAACCCAAAGGACACCCATTATAAAACACCTGAAGGTCAGGCGATGTTCAAGGGAAGAATAATAGGAGGTTTCAGTGGTTGAGTGGTTTTTTGGATACCTTGCAGGAGCCGTTATCCTTCTGTCCATTCTTGTTGTCTTAAGCCGGAACCCTGTTCATAGCGTGTTGTGGATGCTCCTGATGTTTCTGCACGTGGCAGGACTTTATCTGCTGCTTAATGCAGAATTTCTGGCTGCCACTCAGGTGATTGTTTATGCAGGGGCCATACTTGTCCTCTTCCTCTTTGTGGTTATGCTGCTGAACCTGAAAGAGGAGATGAGGGTTAAGGAGTTTACAGGTTGGTGGCCTGTCAGACTCTTAATTGCCGCAGGCATTATGATTATCCTGAAGGTGGGCCTTGCGGGATTCAAGGTGGGATTTAAAGGGCCCTGGAGTATTGAGGCGATAGAAAAGGTAACGGATACAAGAGCGCTTGGGAAGGTGCTTTTTACAGAGTATATCCTGCCTTTCGAGATTGCCTCCCTGATTCTCCTTGTAGCAATAATAGGCGCCGTGTTTCTTGCAAAGAAACGGCTCAGGACGTGATTTAGCTGCGAATATACACGAATTGATATGAGTGAATAACAGTTACATGTTGCAGGTAAAACAAGAAGCTTGTAACGTAAAATTAAACTTTTAACGTATAACCGTAGATGTAAAATTAGCGCTGATTTGAGCGCATTTGTAGCTGATAAAAATTGGAGGTCTATAACTCATGGTACCCTTGCACTGGTATCTCTGGCTCGGCAGTGTGGTCTTTGCAATAGGTGTGTTTGGTTTTCTTGCAAGGCGCAATATAATAATAATGTTTTTATCCATAGAGTTGATGCTTAACGGCATCAACATATCCCTCGTTGCCCTGAGTCATTACATGCAGGACCTCAGAGGTCAGATACTCGTCTTTTTTGTAATAGCCGTTGCCGCTGCAGAGGCCGCCATTGGACTGGCCATTATAATAGCCATGTTCAGAAACAAGGCCACCTTGCATGCTGATGAAATCGCTGAGATGAAGGGATGACAGGAATTGTCAATTGTCGATTGTCAATCAGATGATGAAGGGATGATAGAAATTGAAGATTGTCAATTTAAGATTGTCAATCAGATGAGGAGATTATGCAATATTACTTACTGATACCTTTATTGCCGCTTGGTGCCTTTTTCTTTAACCTGTTACTCGGTAAGAAAGTAGTAAGAAGGCAGGCACACTGGCCGTCAACACTTGCCGTTGCGGGCTCCCTTGTGGTCTCTGTAATGGTGCTTTTGGATGTCCTCTCAGGCAAGACCCTCAATGAGGATCTGTATGTCTGGATAGTCTCCGGAAACTTTAAGGTATCCATCGGATTTATGTTTGACCAGCTGACGGTAGTCATGCTTATAGTGGTTACATCCGTCAGTTTTCTCGTCCATGTCTATTCAATCGGCTACATGCAGGAAGACCCGGGTTATTACAGGTTCTATGCATACCTGAGCCTCTTTACCTTTTCCATGCTTATGCTTGTGACGGCAAATAATTTTCTCCAGTTATATTTTGGCTGGGAGGCAGTGGGGCTGTGTTCGTATCTGTTGATAGGGTTCTGGTATGAGAAGAAATCAGCCTCAAACGCAGGGAAAAAGGCATTTATAGTAAACAGGTTTGGTGATTTTGGTTTCGGCCTTGGTGTTATCATGGTCTTTCTTGCCTTTGGCACCCTGTCTTACATCCCTGTCTTTGAGAGTGCAGGAAGCATAGCTGCCCAATCCATTAATATCTTCGGCATGGATATTAATCTTATAACCCTGATTGCCCTGCTTCTGTTCTGTGGGGCAGTCGGCAAGTCTGCACAGATTCCGCTTCACGTCTGGCTGCCTGATGCCATGGAAGGTCCCACCCCTGTGAGTGCACTTATCCATGCTGCTACCATGGTCACGGCAGGTGTCTTTATGGTAGCCAGGCTTAATCCCATTTTCAGCCTCTCACCGGTTGCCATGGATGTTGTTGCCGTGGTCGGGGCTATAACCGCCCTGTTTGCAGCTACCATAGCCCTTGTTCAGAATGATATAAAGCGCGTGATAGCATATTCCACCATAAGTCAGCTTGGCTATATGTTCATAGCCTGTGGTGTCGGTGCCTACGGTGCAGGTATCTTTCATCTCTATACTCATGCCTTTTTCAAGGCCCTGCTCTTCCTCTGTGCAGGCAGTGTTATGCATGCCATGGGAGGAGAGGTGAATATGCAAAAGATGGGAGGTCTTAAAAAATATATGCCCGTAACTTACGTGACCATGTTGTTTGCCTCTTTGAGCATCTCGGGAATTCCTCCATTTGCCGGATTTTTCAGCAAGGATGAGATACTCTGGGTAGCATTTAATGGAGGAAGTGTGGGGAGGATTGTCTGGGCACTGGGCACGTTGGCAGCCCTGCTTACGGCGTTTTACTCGTTCAGGCTTATATACCTCACCTTCCATGGAGAATTCAGGGGGACGGAGGAGCAGAGGCACCACCTGCATGAATCCCCCGGTACGATGACTGTCCCGCTGATCATACTCTGCATAGGCGCGGTTGCAGCGGGCTGGATAGGGATACCTCCGCTCATATCGTCAATCACAGGAGCTGAACACGCGAACTGGTTTACCGAGTTCATGAATCCTGTTCTGGGACATCCCGCGATCGAGGCATCTCACTTAACAGAAGCCATGGTGATGACACTCTCCGTAGCTATAGCCGTGGTTGGTATAGCCGTTGCGTGGCTGTTTTATATAAAGAGGCGGGAAATACCGGTAAGACTTGCCCAGAGATATGGTCTTACACATAAGATATTGTATAACAAGTACTATGTGGATGAGATATATAACGTGATTGTGGTGCGTCCAACCATGTTATTTGCAAGGTATGTGCTGGTCGGGTTGACTGACGGTGTTATCATTGAAGGGATAGTAAACGGGGTGCCGGCACTTATTAACTGGTTCGGGGCAAAGGTTAGAAGGATACAGAATGGTCTGCTGCAGAGTTATGGTACAATGATGGCCCTTGGGTTGGTTCTGATATTGGCAATAGTCCTGGTGGTCATTGGTAAATAGTGTGCAAATGACAAATGACAAATGATATGGGGAATAGATAAATGGAAATAGGATATCCGGTGCTTTCAACGGTTATTTTCTTGCCGGTTTTTGGTGGACTGCTCATACTTCTTATAGGAAGGAACCAGGAGAGTGTTGTAAAGTGGACAGCGCTGTTCTTCAGTACCCTTACCCTCGTGCTCTCCTTACCACTCTTTACGGAGTTCGACAAGACAACCTATATGATGCAGTTTGTGGAACGTAAGCCCTGGATACCTGCATGGGGCGTAGAATATTATGTCGGCATTGACGGAATAAGCGTCCTCTTTGTCCTTTTGAGTGCCTTGATCACGATCCTCTGTGTCCTTATCTCGTGGAACTCGGTCAAGATAAAAGTAAAGGAATTCTATGTTTCCCTTCTGCTGATTGAAGGTGCAATGATCGGGGTCTTTTGCTCCCTCGATTTCTTCCTCTTTTATATCTTCTGGGAGGCAATGCTGATACCCATGTATCTCATAATCGGAGTATGGGGAGGCCCGAGGAGGGTCTATGCAGCGATAAAATTCTTCCTCTTTACCCTGGTGGGAAGTGTATTCATGCTTGTCGGTATTATTGTCCTCTATCTCAAGACAGGGACGTTTAACATCCCTGAACTCTCGCAGATGACGTTGCCTTATAACCTGCAGTTGTGGCTCTTCTGGGCATTTTTTGCCGCGTTTGCCGTTAAGGTTCCCATGTTTCCTTTACATACCTGGCTGCCTGATGCTCATACCGAGGCCCCGACTGCGGGAAGTGTGATACTGGCAGCAATCCTCATAAAGATGGGGGCGTATGGTTTTTTGAGGTTCTCCCTCCCCTTCTTTCCTGATGCAGCAAGGGCAATGACACCCGTGATGCTCGGTCTTTCGGTAGTTGCTATTATTTATGGCGGGCTAATCTGTTTTGCACAGACGGACCTGAAGAGATTAATTGCCTATAGCTCGGTCAGCCATATGGGTTTTGTAACCCTTGGTATATTTGCCCTCAACTCCCAGGGTATGGAGGGAGGGATACTCTATATGATAAACCACGGAATCGTGACCGGGGCGCTCTTCCTCTGTGTGGGGATAGTATATAGCAGGACCCATTCAAGAGAGATTGCTGACTATGGAGGGCTTGCCGGTGTTATGCCTGTGTATGCCGGATTTTTTATGCTCTTTACCCTCGCATCAATAGGGCTTCCGGGCCTTAATGGTTTTGTGAGCGAGTTTCTGGTAATCCTCGGAGGACTTAAGGCGAAAAAGCTTGTTGGTGTCCTTGCTGCTACGGGCATTATAATCAGTGCCGGATACATGCTCTGGTTATATCAGAGGGTCTTTTTCAATGAATTAAATGAAAACATAGCACGGATTGAGCCGATGGGACTGAGAGAGGCCTTGCCCCTTCTGACTCTATCGGTTTTTGTATTCTGGATCGGCATTTATCCCGATACATTCCTGAGCTTTATGCATGTGAGCGTCAACCATCTGCTTGAGAGAGTTAATTATGGTGTGTCGGATACCATGATGGCAATCAAGGGCATGACAGGAGGTTATTGATATGAACATATCTACAATCGGACCGCTTCTGCCCGAGATTATCATGGCAGCTTCCGCCCTCCTGGTTCTCCTGGTTGAGCTTGTTATACACAAAAAGGAGACGGTCGGGCTCCTGACCATTGTATCTGTTGCCATTGTGGCCTACTATATCCCTCAGTCTTTTGGCAAGGCATTCGGGGGGATGTTTATATCAGACGGCTACAGCGTTTTTTTTAAATTTATATTCTTCATAAATCTGATCCTTACCGTCCTGCTTTCAATGAGATATCTTGTGATTGAGAAGGCAAATCACGGCGAGTATTATGCCCTTATCATGTTTTCAACCCTTGGGATGATGATAATGGCCTCTGCAGGTGACCTGATAGTGCTGTATCTGGGACTTGAATTAATGGCCCTCAGCACCTATGTCCTTGCGGGCTTTATCCGTCATGATATAAGGAGTAATGAGGCTGCCCTCAAGTATTTCCTGCTTGGTGCGTTTTCATCTGCCCTGCTCCTTTACGGAATAACGATGATTTACGGGCTGACGGGTACAACGGATATCTCTCTCATAGGGGCAGCGGTGGCGGAGAAGGGGCTTAACATCCCCATGTTCCTGGCAATCATATTCCTTATGGTTGCCTTTGGGTTCAAGATAGCCCTTGCCCCATTTCATATGTGGGCTCCGGATGTATACGAGGGAGCGCCGACATCTATCACTGCCTTTATGTCTGTAGGGCCAAAGGCTGCCGGGTTTGCAGCGTTCGGGAGGGTCTTTTTGACGGGCTTTGGCCCGCTTAGTGCAGACTGGACCGGCATATTGATTGTTTTAAGCATACTGACAATGGCGGTTGGTAATATAATAGCCATACAGCAGAGCAACATAAAGAGGATGCTTGCCTACTCCTCGGTGGCACATGCAGGGTATGCTGTTCTTGGGATTATTGTAGGCGGTATAGAGGGCGTCGCTGCCATGATGAATTATCTCTTCATTTATGGTTTTATGAATATAGGTGCCTTTGCAGTTGTTATAATGCTCAGGAGTAAGGGGTTCCGGGGAGAGGAGCTTGAGGATTATAAGGGGCTTGCCAGGACCCACCCCCTTGCAGCTGCCATGATGCTTGTATTCATGTTTTCTCTTGCAGGGATTCCGCCGACAGCCGGGTTTATCGGCAAGTTTTATCTCTTTAAGGCCGTTATTGGTGCCGGGTATATATGGCTTGCGGTAGTTGCCGTCATATTCAGTGCGATTTCTGCTTACTTCTATCTCAGGGTAGTAATGCATATGTATATGCTTGAGCCTGAAGGGGAAGCTGTTACCCTTTCCCTCTCTCCTTCCCTTGGTCTTGCACTCCTTATAACCACACTTGCGGTTATATTTATAGGTATCTATCCCTCTCCATTACTCTCCTTTGCCCGTCTGGCAGCAGGTTGACAAGTAATAATTTCGGGTGCTTTTGCATGATTTTATAAGAGAAGGGTAGTTTTTATATAAAATTTGCTTTTTTCTGCTAAAGTATGTTAATTTAGCTTCTTGACTTATTTATCTCAAGGGTATATTCTTAAATTATAAAGAGGAAGAAGTGAAGTTCTTTGAAGGGTATTATCTGATGAAACTGTTCGCTTTCTCCGCGATACCTTAATCAGGGTTTATTAGGGGCTCGAGAGAACATCCAAGGTATGGGAGTCAGCGGTAAATGTGGTGTGCAAGGCCTGAAAGCTCTAAAAGGCTGGAGGGAAAGCCTGAAACATTTATCAAGACACCCACTTAGAGAAAAGCCTCAGAGGCCCAGGATTCCCGGAGGTATCGCGGGGATCAAAAAATAAATCAATTTATCTACAAGAAGGATTTCTGTGTCCTGTTGACCTTTTTTATCCATAATGTAGAAAACTATAAGGTTTCATTATTGTTCTTTGAGAACTAAAAAGCAGGTCCCGTTGATTTAAAGAGTAAGAAGGAAGAGCAAAGGAAAAAAGATGAGAGTTTGATCCTGGCTCAGAGCGAACGCTGGCGGCGTGCTTAACACATGCAAGTCGAACGGATTACGGAGTCAACTTCGGTTG
>BTTF01000048.1:0-17177 GCA_036244995.1 bacterium
GTTATCCCTTGATTTATAAGAAGATTTCAAACAGGCATGTTCCTTGAATACTTAGCAGCCAATGATTATTCTTATAGTCACCGGTCAAAGGGCAAATAAGTTAATTACCAATGCCCAATCAAAAAAGGAGGCATGAATGGCAGATGAAAAAGAGGAGAAACAGGAAGAGGAACCCGGAGAAAAAAAGCCGGAGAAAAAGGGCAAATTAAAGCTGATTATAGTCGCTGTTATAGCCATTGCTTTGCTCGGTGGCGGCGGGTTTTTTGCTTATTCAATGTTCCTGGGCAGGAAGGCTGAAACAAAGGCAGTCCCGCTAAATGGAGATAATCTTAACTCGGAACAGCCTGCGCTCTTCCCCCTGGCACCTTTTGTTGTCAACCTCGCAGACCGGGGAAGGTTTCTGAAGGTCACAATAAAACTCGAGATGACGGACATAAAATATGAGGAGTTAGTAAAGGAAAGAACACCACACCTGCGGGACACCGTCATAACCCTCCTGAGCAGCAAAACAGCAGAATCCATATCTACGCCTGAAGGCAAGTTCCAGCTCAAGGACGAGCTCCTGATGAGGGCAAATGCTGCAGCAGGCAGGGACGTCTTTAAAAACATCTATTTTACCGACTTTGTGATGCAATGAGTGACATACTTTCCCAGGATGAAGTTGATGCCCTGTTAAAGGGTGTTAAAGAAGGCGAGGTTGAAACCAGGCCACAGGCCCCCCCCGGCGGGCTTCGTACTTATGACCTGACAAACCAGGAAATGATTATCCGTGGCAGGATGCCGGGACTTGAGATGGTCAACGAGAAGTTTGCCGGGTTTTTCAGGATATCCCTGTCAAACTTCCTCGGAAAATTTATAGATGTCACCACCCAGGGAATCTCTTTCATGAAATTCGGAGAATTTATGAGAACAATTCCTTTACCTTCAAGCATAAACATATTTAAGCTCCACCCGCTTAAGGGCTACGCCCTGATGGTCTTTGAAGCACCCCTCATATTTGCCATAGTTGAATATTTCTTCGGCGGCGACAAAGCAAGCTCTGTAAAGGCAGAAGGAAGAAGTTTCACACCTGTGGAACAAAGGCTCATTGATAAAGTATTAACAATAGCCCTCGTCGATCTTCAAAAGGCATTGTCAGCGCTTATAACTGTGGAACCCGAGTTGACCGGCTCCGAGACAAATCCACAGTTTGTAACCATCATTCCTCCCACTGAGGCTCTTATCAAGGTGGAATTTCACGTGGAAATGGAAAACCTGACAGGGAAGATATACCTCGGGATTCCTTACTCACTTGTTGAACCAATCAAGGAAAAACTTTATTCCGGAATTACCGGCAACAGCATAGATGTTGATCAGCTCTGGGTTAAAAGATTAGTTGAATTACTCAATGAATCCTTCGTAAATATAACTGTTGAACTTGACAGGGCAGAGTTAAGACTTGAGGATGTTTTGAACCTGCAGACAGGCGATATAATAACCCTCGGGAAATCAGTGGCGGATGAACTGCTCGTCAAGGTTGAAGGGATACCGAAGTTTTACTGTACCCCGGGACATCACAGGGGGAGCCAGGCAGTCAAGATTACAAGGGCAATTGAAATGAATTATGAAAGGAGCAATCAGGATGGATGAAAAGACAGATGAAAAAACAACCGGGACTCAACAACCCGGCAGTAAGGAACCGGAAGAGGCAAGATTCGACGAACTGAAGACGGATGAGAGCAGGGATAAAACTGTAAGGGATATAAATTTTCTGCTTGATGTACCCCTTGAGATAACCGTCGAACTCGGAAAAACGAAGATGCTCATTCAGGAACTGGTGCAACTCGGTCAGGGCTCTGTTATCGAGCTTGAGAAACTGGCAGGAGAACCGATGGAGATACTCGTCAATAACAAACTGATCGCACGGGGCGAGGTTGTTGTGGTGAACGAAAAGTTCGGCGTAAGGCTCACCGACACTATAAGTCCAACGGAAAGGATCAGACAATTGAAATGATGCAAGAGACTCTAAAAATAGCAGTTTCACTTATATTCATTGTCGGCCTCATACTGGTTATAGCAGGGTTTATGAAAAAGAGGACGGGCACAAGATCAGAGATTCTCAAAACCCTCGGGTACCTGAACCTTGGCCCCAGAAAGGGCATAGCAATAATCAAGGCCGGTGAAGAGATACTCCTTGTCGGGATTACAACCAATGACCTGAAACTCCTGAAGACACTCCCGGAAAGTGCCCTTGAGAACGAACTCAAGACACTCAAGGATAATATCCGGCAGATAAAAAGCTTTAAGGAATTACTTACCGGAAAATGAAACATTTCACAAATTATACAAGCAAAAATGAAAACAAATCACTCTGTCCTTATCCGGGGATTAAAAAGGATAGCTCCGTTAAACCGGATAACTTGTTTATCCCGATAAATGTCAGGGAATGTTTTCAGAGAAAAGGCTTAAGGATTGCGAGTTACACTCTCTGCTTTGTAATCGTATCCTCAACAGCCTTTCCTGCAACGGCAAACGCCTTTGACCTCAGAAAGATTGACAATCCCATGATAAATCTCTTTATCATTCTGAGCCTCCTTTCATTCATCCCGGCAGTACTGGTTATGTTTACGTCCTTCACAAGGATAGTGGTGGTTCTTTCCTTCCTGAGGCATGCCATAGGAGGCCAGCAAATACCCCCAAACCCTGTCATCATAGGTCTTTCCCTCTTCCTTACACTCTTTGTCATGGCGCCTGTTGTAAAGAAAATTCAGGCAGATGCCGTAACCCCCTATGTTCAGAAAGAGATAACCTTTGTTGATGCCCTCAAAAATGCAGAACCCACAATTAAAGGATTCATGCTGAAGCAGACCAGAGAAAAAGACCTCGGGCTGTTTATGGACATTGCCGGTATAAAAAAAACAGCAAGGCCGGAAGACCTGTCTCTGACGATTGTAATTCCAGCCTTTGCAATAAGCGAACTAAGGACCGCTTTTGAGATAGGCTTTCTGATTTATCTGCCCTTCCTGGTTATAGACATGGTAGTCGCAAGCGTACTGCTTTCCCTGGGGATGATGATGTTGCCGCCTGTAATCATATCCCTGCCGTTCAAGCTCCTCCTCTTTGTGCTTGTTGACGGATGGAATCTCCTGATAGGCTCACTCCTAAGGAGTTTCCATTGACTATAGACATGGTAAGGGATATCTCCGGAGAGGTCATTAAAACAGTTCTTATCGTCTCAGGACCTGCACTGCTTGTAAGCCTCCTCGTAGGACTTCTAATCAGTTTTTTCCAGGCAATTACACAGATCCAGGAATTCACCCTGACCTTTGTTCCCAAAATACTGGCAGTCTTTCTGTGTCTCTTTATCCTTCTTCCCTGGACGGCTCAGGTGCTGATAGATTTCACCCGACGGTTGATAATTAATATCCCGTTCTATATTAAGTGACGGATTACAAGGAGACTTCATGCAAGGCACCGAGATAGTGACTGACGACATAACGACCTTCCTCCTTGTCTTTCTGAGACTGGGGATAGTGATGACCTTCCTGCCCTTTTTCGGCAGCAAGAATTTGCCTCCCCAGTTCAGGATTGGCCTTATCCTCGCCCTGTCGCTACTGCTGACTCCTATAGTGCAGACCGTCATTCAACCCGGAGAAAGTTTACAATCTTCCACCGAACAGGTTGCAGGACACAAAGCAGACATGCAAAATCAAAAACACATCTGGGCTGAGGCAGACATTCCCCTCATGGTAATAAAGGAAACTATCTTCTCCTTTGTCCTTGCCCTGACCGTGAGATTTATCTTTTATGCTGTTGATACCGCCGGACAGATTATAGCCATTACAATGGGGCTTTCCATGGCAAATGTCTTTAATCCGGAGATCGGTCAGTCAACCGAGATTGCCAGGTTCTACGGCATCGTGGCCTTTCTGCTCTTCCTAAGCCTTGATGCCCATCACTACTTTATTTATGCCTTTATAGAGAGCTTTAAACATGTAGCAGTTGGAGGAGCAGACATAAAGTCCATGGTAAGTGCAGGGATAGCCCTCAGCAGCAGGATTTTCACACTGGCAATAAAACTTTCAGCACCGGTCATAACCGTGATCATGATCACCAACATACTACTCGGCATGCTCTCCAAACTTATACCTCAGTTTAATATATTCTTTGTTGGATACCCCATATATATCACTATGGGATATATTGTCATGCTCCTTTGCTTACCGCTGATGATCTATATTCTCAGTGGTTATTTCATTGGTATAAAGGGTGATCTCACCGGTATAATCCTTTCGGGAGGAACAAGATAAGTGGCTGATGACCAGGAAAAAACAGAACAGGCTACGCCGCAAAAACGGCAGAAAGGCAGGGAAGAGGGACAGGTTGCGCGCAGCAGGGAACTCAGTTCGATGCTCTCCATGGGAGGGGTTATCCTCATCATGCTTTTCATGGGGCATTCCACCATGCAGAATATCATGATCATTACAAGAGAGGGGCTTACCTTGCCACACCTTGAGAATCCTCTGGATGTAATGATGGATTTATCCGTCAAAGGCGTCCTGATACTACTGCCTTTTATGGCAATAGCCGTTCTAATGGCAATAGTCGGCAATGTCATCCAGGGAGGGTTTATCCTCAAACCCTTGAAGTTGGAGGTGGAGAAAATAAACCCGATAGAGGGACTGAAGAGAATGTTCTCAATATATGCTCTAATGGAATTCCTGAAGGGTCTTGTCAAATTTATTGCCGGTGCGTTGTTAATCTACTTTATAGTCAAAAAATATATGCCACTGATCATGAACCTGATGGCTATGGACGTACAGACTCTTTCGGTGTCCATGTCGGAAATGCTCTTGTATACAATCAAACTCGGCTTTGTCTGCTTCTTTGTCATATCCTTTCTTGATTATATCAATGAGAGATGGAAACATGAGCGCTCGCTGAAGATGAGCAAGGAAGAAGTAAAAGAAGAGCATAAATCAACAGAAGGTGACCCGCATATAAAGGCACGGATAAGGTCCATACAGAGAGAGATGGCGAGAAAGAGGATGATGCAGGACGTTCCGAAAGCTACTGTAATAATAACCAACCCGACTCATTTAGCTATTGCACTTAAGTATGAAAGAACTGCCATGGTAGCGCCAAAGGTCATTGCCAAAGGGGCTGGTTTCATGGCGGAAAGGATCAAGGATATTGCCGGCAAATCCGGCATTCCCGTTGTGGAAGACAAACCCATAGCTCAGGCCCTCTTCAAGCTGGACGTGAATACGGAAATACCCGAGATACTTTACAGGGCGGTTGCCAGAATACTTTCCTATATTTATAAACTCCGGGGAGAGGCAGCATAAAATGTCACCGATGAGGAATTACGGGTCACAATACGATCAATCCGGTGGGAAAACATTAACCGGCAACCCGGAGGGAAATAGATGGACAGATTAAACTTTCTAAAAAATAGCAGTGACATGGCACTGGCGCTAAGCATGGTGGTGGTCCTGGGAATAATGCTTTTACCGGTACCCGCCTTTGCCCTTGATATATTTCTGTCCATATCGATATCCATTGCAATCGTGATACTTCTTACATCCGTCTATATTAAGAAACCCCTTGATTTTTCGGTCTTTCCGTCTCTTCTACTTATGGTCACCCTCTACAGGCTGTCTCTCAATATTGCAACAACAAGAATAATACTCCTGAAGGGAAATGAAGGCCCGGAGGCTGCAGGCCGTGTAATAAAATCCTTCGGCAATTTTGTTGTCGGCGGTAATTATGCAGTAGGGCTTGTCGTGTTTCTGATCCTTGTAATTATCAACTTTATAGTTATTACAAAGGGGGCTGGAAGGATTGCCGAGGTGGCGGCAAGATTTACCCTGGATGCCATGCCCGGCAAACAGATGGCAATAGATGCCGACCTGAATGCCGGTCTTATAGATGAGCAATCGGCAAAAAAGAGACGCGAAACCATTTCTCATGAAGCGGATTTTTACGGGGCCATGGATGGTGCGAGTAAATTTGTAAGGGGTGATGCCATTGCAGGACTCGTTATAACAGGGATAAACATTATGGGAGGACTCCTGATAGGGGTCTTTCAGAAGGGCATGCCCATTGCTGATGCCGCAAGAACATATATGCTCCTTACAATAGGAGACGGACTTGTATCTCAGATACCTGCATTACTCGTATCAACCTCGGCAGGCATAGTCGTAAGCCGGGCAGGAAGCGATACAGACCTTGGCGATGAGGTTAAGAAACAAATATTCCTGAATCCAAAGGCCCTGTCAACCGCATCAGGGGTCCTCTTCATCCTCGCCCTTGTTCCGGGGTTGCCCCATATCCCGTTTTTCATTATATCCGTCACCTCCGGCTCGATTGCATATATGATATTCCGAAAACCTGCCAAACTACAGGAAGAGGCCCCGGAGACCGAGGTCCCCTCGGAGCCGTCAATTGACTCGTATCTTGAACTTGATCCCCTAAGCCTTGAGATCGGCTACGGATTGATACCCCTTGTTGAAGAACCGGGGGGACAAATGCTTGGAAAGATCAAGGCAATGCGCAGACAGATTGCACAGGAACTTGGATTTATAGTCCCCCCTGTTCATATAAAGGACAATCTGCAACTCAGACCCCATGAATACAGTTTCCAGATAAAAGGGATTGAGATTGTAAAGGGAGAAGTGCTTTTAGGAAAATGGCTTGCAGTGGCCGGGGATGAGAAACAGGAGAAGGTTGAGGGTATCCCGACAAAAGAGCCTGCCTTTGGTCTGCCGGCCTGCTGGATTGATGAGAGTGAGATAGAATCCGCCCAGACCAGGGGACATACGGTTGTTGATCCATCCACCGTAATCGTCACCCATCTGACGGAACTGCTCAGGAAATATGGATGGGAGGTCCTTACCAGGAGTGAGACACAGGATATTCTCGACAATGTCTCCAGGAACTATCCGCGGATAGTTGAAGAACTTGTTCCAGCCATACTCCCGTTAGGCACGATACAGAGAGTGCTTCAGAACCTCCTTAAGGAACGCATACCTATCAAGGATATGATTACCATACTTGAAACCCTTATTGATCACGGTCAAAGGGTAAAAGACCCTGATACACTTACGGAACTCGTCAGACAGTCCCTCTCCAGGGTTATAAGCAGACTGTATATGCTCCCTGACGGCACCCTGCCCGTCTTCACTCTTGACCCGCAATATGAACG
Source organism: bacterium (assembly GCA_036244995.1). GTDB lineage: Bacteria > Nitrospirota > Thermodesulfovibrionia > Thermodesulfovibrionales > JdFR-85 > BMS3Bbin07. The sequence continues at coordinate 7,187 of BTTF01000048.1, forward strand.
GGAAATTATCCAGTCCATGGAAGACAACACAGGCCTGTCACCTCAATTAATGCAACGACTCCTGCGGGGGATTGAAAAGACATTGAAAGGAGATAAACTCAAAAATATCCAGCCGGTTCTGGTCTGTTCTCCCCAGATACGCAGACATTTAAGAAACATTGCCGACAGGCTCATGCCCTCTCTGGTCATCCTTTCAAGCAATGAAATTTCATCAAACACAAAACTCTATTCACTGGGAATGGTGAGCTATGAAGATTAAAAAATTCCATGCGAAGACTTTTTCCGAAGTACTGAAGATGGTAAAGAAGGACCTGGGCCCTGATGCCGTAATTCTCTCGTCAGAGCAACTTAAAGAAAATATGGTCGAGGTAGTTGCAGCAGTGGACTATGGAGGGATAAAACTCTCTGAGCCGTCCTGTGCTGCTGAAAAGCCAACAGATCTCTCGGAACTCAAAGGTGAGGTCGAACGGCTGAAAGAGGCCCTCGTCCAGATGAAGAAGAGCGGATACGAAATGAAACTTCCGGATAAAAAACTCAGGATACTAAAACTGCTCTTAAAAAGGTCCGTTAAGGAAGAATTCGCACTGAGGCTATGTGAGAAGGCAGGAAACGCTGAGTCACTTCTGAATGTTCTGACAGAGGAGATAAAGACCATGGATACATTGTCTGCAAAAAAAGCAGTGATGCTTATAGGCCCCACCGGCGTAGGAAAGACCAGCACACTGGCCAAACTTGCCTCCCAGGCAATACGCTCAGGCAAGAGGATTGCCATCATAACACTTGATACATACCGCATTGGTGCAGTTGAACAGCTCAGGTTTTTTGCAAGGATTCTGGGAGTTCCCCTGGAGGTGGTATCTGATATCTCCGACCTCAAAGACAAGGTGATTAAACATACCGGCCGCGACATGATATTTATTGATACAACAGGAAGAAACCCCAGGGATGAAAAATATATTGACGAGATACGAAAGATTCATACCCTTGGTCTCCCGATAGAAACACATCTGATCATGAGCACAAGCAGTGATGATATCTTCATGATTGATGCATATAAATATTACAGGCAGATCAAAATCGATTGTCTCGGCTTTACAAAGGTAGATGAGGCAGTTAATGCGGGGGCCATCTACAATCTCTCCATCCTGTATCAGAAACCTGTTGCCTATATTACCACCGGACAGCGTATACCAATGGATATAGAGTTTCCCGACAACAATACGCTCGCAAAGCTCATACTGGGAAAAGGAGTTGAAGAATGAAACAATTAAAGAACCATCCGAAACAGATAAGCACCATAGCAGTTACAAGCGGAAAGGGCGGAGTCGGCAAGACAAATATAGTGGCAAACCTTGCCATATCACTTCAGAGGCAGGGGGAAAAGGTCCTCATATTTGACGCAGACCTCGGACTGAGCAACATCGACATCCTTTTCGGTATGGCGCCAAGATACAATATTCATCACCTTCTGAAAGGTGAAAAATCCCTTGAAGAGGTCATTGTAAAGGGTCCTGAGGGCGTCATGGTACTGCCTGCAAGTTCCGGAATAGAAGAACTCACCAGAATCAACGAATTTGAGAGATTGAGATTGCTCGATGAATTTGATTCCTTTGATGAGGATGTGGACGTTCTCCTGATTGATACCAGTGGAGGTATATCCTCCAACGTAACCTTCTTCTGTATGGCTGCACAGGATATCGTGGTTGTTATAACCCCTGAGCCGACCTCCCTTACAGACGCCTATGCATTGATTAAACTCCTTTACAGCAAATATCAGGAAAGGGAATTCAAAATACTCGTCAACTGTGCCGGAAGTTCTTCCGAGGCGCTTGAGGTCTTTAAGAGACTGCACATTGTGACAGAAAGGTTTCTGAACATAGCGCTCGATTATCTTGGATTTATTCCTCACGATAGTGCTATACCGAGGGCCGTCAGGTCCCAGCAAACAGTTGTAACCTCAGAGCCTGAAAGCCTCTCTGCACAAGGCTTTAATGAGCTCGCATTTAAACTTGGCAACGATACTAAACCCAGGCTTAAAGGAAGCATCCAGTTCTTTTTAGGAAATCTTTTCGGGGTCGGAAATGATACCGGGGTATAAGACCATCGCTACAGAGGAAGAAAAAGAAACCGTCCTGAAGGATATGCTTCCGTACATAAAATATACTGCTTACAGACTTGCCTGGAGACTATCACCACAACTTACAATAGATGATCTTCTAAGTGTAGGAGTGATAGGACTGCTTGATGCAATTGAAAGGTACGACCCTTCGAGACAGACAAATATAAAGACCTATGCTGAATACAGGATTAAAGGGGCAATGCTTGATGAACTGAGGTCTGCTGAATGGGCACCGAAACTGCTTCAGAAAAAGATAAACAACCTTAAATCAGCATACCGCCGTCTGGAACAGAAACTTGAGCGTCCACCTTCCGAAGAAGAAGTTGCAGAGGAACTCGGAATAGACCCCGATGAACTCTTCAAGCTGCTTCAGGATGCAAACGGATCGGTGACAATAAGTCTTGAAGATATCGAATACAGGGTCGGGCAAAACGGGGACGCTGACTACAATATATATGAACATATCCAGGACAAAAACACAGATGATCCTCTCACACTCATCGAGAAGTCCGACTTTAAAGGCCATCTGCTGAAGGCCATGGACAGGTTACCGGAACGCGAAAAGATCATCCTCTCACTCTATTACTGGGAGGAGATTACCTTTAAGGAGATCGGAAAGGTCCTGGGTATCTCTGAGTCAAGAGTGTCTCAACTCCACAGTCAGGCCCTCATACGGATGAGGGCCTATATTGAAGAAACAACCGATGATTAAACTTTTCGTGTATCCGTCCGATAGTTTAATTAAAGTTTGCGACACTGCCAAATAGCTCCTCCGCGTTTCTCCTCCTCCCGGGCTGGCTCATCCCTTCCTAATGAGCCAGCCCTACCCTGTTTTCTAAAGTTTTCACTAAATATGGCCGATAAGATGAATAAAGCCAAGTTTGACCCTAAATATCCAGGCTTATGAATGACCTTATCCCGAACCTGGCCTGCTTCAAACAATAAACCTCCAAACCGGAGCTGGAGGTATGTGCGGATGTGTGATATAATGTTAGATATGATTAAAATCTTTATTATAGAGGATCATGCCATTGTCAGGAATGGACTGAAAGAGCTCTTCAACTCTGTTGAAGGTTACAGTGTTATCGGTGAGGCGGAAAACGGTGTAGATGCAATAAAGGTAATAAAAGAAAAATCCCCGCATGTCATCATCCTTGACATGAATTTGCCTTTAATGCACGGAGCAGATGTTATCAAGGAACTCAGACCTTTGGTTCCCGGCTCCAAGATAATCATACTTACAGGGATTATGGACGTTAACAGAATAGCCGATGCCATAAGGAGGGGGGCATCCGGTGTTATTATGAAACCGTCTCCCTTTTCAGAACTCAGAAAAGCTATCGTTGCTATATTAAAGGGGGGGCTCTACTTCTCACCCTCGATCTCAAAACAGGTAATTAAAAAACTCTCCTCAAAAGAAACATAAAATTCCGGGCTATGCTGCCTTACAGTAACTAAAGTTTTTTCTATTGGACGATAAGGTATTACGCATCAGGATTCAAATGGTTAAGTTTTTATTTCCCTTGAATCCTGAAATCATGTTCAGCAACCAACAATAATGACAAGTATGAATATTGCCAGTCTAACAGACCTGCCGACCCTTCCCGTAATCCTCAGGCGTCTTTTTGAGGTACTTCAGGATGAGAAGTCTACCTTCGTTGATATTGCAAATGTCATAAAACATGACCAGACCCTGACGGAAAAGATTCTCAGGGTGGCAAACTCTCCCTATTTCGGTCATGCCGGCAAGGTCAATACCCTTGAACAGGCGATTATGTTCCTGGGGTACGATCTTGTAAGAGGAATCTGTCTCGGAACGTCTGTCTTCAGGTTTTTAGGCAGACCTGAACGTGAAAGTCTTGGAAAACTCTGGCAACACTCTTACGAGGTTGGGATAATAGCTGCAAATATCTCCGAACATGCATGCAATATTGAAAGGGGAACCTGTTTTGTCTCGGGGCTCCTGCACGATATAGGCAGGGTTATTTTTCTGACTCTGCACAGAGAAAAATATATATCAATGCTATCCACAGATAGTATCTTCCTGAAGGAAACAGAGGTCTTCGGGATTGACCATCCGGCAGCAGGAGGAAATTTTCTCGAAAAGGCCCGGTTACCTGAGGAGATTGTATGCTCGGTCAGGTATCACCACAAGCCCTCAATGTGTACCCGTTACAGGGAGACCTCATCTGTAATATCCCTTGCAGAGGCGCTATCAAGGACTTTCTTTCCTAAAATAGAAGACGACGGCATATGGACTGAAGAACACGACGCCATCCTGCTGGAGCTTTCACTTGATGAAGGCAAGCTAAAAAAAGTCAGGGAAAAGGCTAAAGAAGAAGCCGTCACAATGCAGGGACTCTTTACTCTATGATACCAACCCATTAGGGTTATTTCCCTTATTGTTATATACTCGGCATGGATAAATCATGTTAAAATGACCGGAGAGTCATACTTTTACAGTCACAACCACAAAACCTTGACCCATGATACCACAAATCATTCATAAGCTTAAGAGAGCAAGCCTGTGGCATCTTGTCTGGATATCAATACTTCTGACGGAAATACTGACAGCGCTGACAAATGTCATTACGGGTCTGATAATATATGGAGAACTTCGTCCCGGTCTACTCATGACAGGCGCTGTTGATGCTTTTGTGCTTTCTCTAATCGTTGCTTCCATTGTTGTCATTCTTGTCAAACACCTTCGGGAGACTGAAAGGGCGCTGACAGAAAAAACGGTTTATCTTGACAACATAATGCGCTCGTTTACAGACATGGCCATGGCTGCTACAGATCTCGACTTTCGTATCCTATACTATAATCCGGTGGCTGAAAAATTCTTCGGTTACAAGGCGGGGGAGGTCATTGGGCGGACTGTCATGGAGATGCATACAAGAGAAAAGATAGACTCATCCCTTTTTGGGCATGCCATGGAAACGGTCAGGAAAGAAGGCGAATACAGATATACAATAAGGCAGGAGACGGAAGACGGGACCAGGATACTTGAATCAAGAGTCTCCGGCATACTGGACGAGAATGGCGAACTGTCAGGATTTGTATTAACATCACATGATGTTACTGAACGTGAACTGTCAAGGGAAAAACTCAAGGTCCGTGCGAACCAGCAGGCAGTCGTGGCTGAACTGGGGCAGCGCGCACTTACCGGCATCGGGCCTTTCACACTGATGGAAAAGTCTGTTTCCCTTGTTGCCGGTACCCTCAAGGTAGAGTATTGCAAGGTCCTGGAGCTCCTTCCGGATGGCAACGAATTCCTGTTACGGGCGGGTGTGGGCTGGAAAGACGGGCTTACAGGCCATACAACGGTAGGAACAGAGAGAGACTCACAGGCTGGATATACCCTTGTCTCCAGCAAGCCGGTCGTTGTCGAAGACCTCCGGACTGAAAGCCGGTTCAGAGGGCCACAGTTGCTCATTGATCACGGGGTAGTCAGTGGTATAAGCGTTATCATTCATGGAGAGGAGCGGCCTTTTGGTGTCCTCGGTGCACACACAACCAGTCTCCGTAAGTTTACCAAAGATGATATTCACTTCCTCCAGGCCGTATCCAATGTCCTTGCTGCCGCAGTTGAGCGCTCCCGGGCAGAAGAAACAATTGCTGCTGAGAAAGAACGTCTTGCCGTAACCCTTCAGTCAATTGGCGATGGCGTAATAACTACAGACACAGACGAAAATATTGTTCTGATAAACAAGATAGCTGAAGAACTTACAGGCTGGAGTCAGGAAGATGCCGTTAAAAGACCACTAACCGATGTCTTCCACATAATCAATGAAAAGACCGGAGAACCCGTAGAGAACCCCGCAGTAAAGGTGCTGAAAACCCGTGGTATCGTTGGTTTTGCAAACAATACGGTACTTAAGGCCAGGGACGGCACAGAGAGGATTATATCTGACAGCGCAGCGCCCATTTGTGACAGGAAGGGCGAAGTTATCGGCGTGGTTCTTGTACTCCGCGACATTACGGAGAAACTGAAGCTGGAACGAGAGATGTTAAAGACACAGAAACTCGAATCATTAGGTGTGCTTGCCGGAGGGATTGCCCATGATTTCAACAACTTGTTGACTGCAATTCTGGGCAACATTTCCATTGCAAAAACCTGTATAAAGCCTGAAGATAAAATCTTTGAAAGATTGACGGATGCTGAAAAGGCGTCTTTGCGGGCCAGGGACCTGACCAGACAACTGCTGACCTTTGCAAAAGGTGGAGAGGTTGTGAAAAAAACAGCCTCGGTAGCAGAGATAATAAAGGATTCATCGTGTTTTGCATTAAGGGGGTCTAACGTCATGTGCAAGGTCTCCATTGCAGAAGATCTCCGGCCGGTAGAGATAGACAAGGCACAGTTCAGTCAGGTCATCGACAATCTCATAATTAATGCCCAGCAAGCCATGCCGGATGGCGGGACGGTTGAGGTAAGTGCAGAAAATATAACAGTCGGGTCAAAAGAAATGCTGCCTTTGAAAGAGGGGGATTTTATAAAATTATCCATAAAAGACCACGGCATCGGAATCCAGAAAAAACACATTCAAAAGATATTTGATCCATACTTTACCACCAAAGAGAAGGGAAACGGTCTCGGACTTGCAATTACCTATTCCATTATCAAGAAACACGATGGATACATTACCGTGGAATCTGAGCCAGGCATCGGGACAACCTTCCATATCTATCTTCCTGCATCGTTGAGACAAAGCCCGGCAGAAGCGCATTCCGACGATAAAATTTATACCGGCTGGGGGAAAATTCTCATAATGGATGATGAAGGTATTGTGAGAGACGTAGCCGGGCAGATGCTGAGACTTATCGGATACGAAGTCGAGTTTGCAGCAGACGGTGCTGAAATGCTTGAAGTTTATAAAAAAGCCCGGGGATCCGGAGAGCCCTATGATGCAGTTATCATGGACCTGACTGTTCCGGGTGGCATGGGAGGAAAGGATGCTATTAGTAAACTGATTGAGATATGTCCGGGAGTTAAGGCAATTGTTTCAAGCGGTTATTCCAATGACCCGATAATGGCCGACTACAGGAAATACGGCTTTAGCGGCGTTGTGACAAAACCCTACAAACTGCAACAACTCAGCCGGGCATTGTATGAAGTACTTTTTGGAGAGAATTGAATAATCCACAATTAGAGTGTTAAAGAGGAGGAAACGATGGAATACAGGGTTGGAAGTATCGGCAGGGTAATAGTTATACGTTTTACAGACGGTGAGGACCTTCTTAACGGCCTGACGGAAGTCGCCCAAAAAGAGGATATCAGATCGGCAGTTTTCCAGATTGTAGGAGGGCTTAGGAAAGGCGGCTTTGTTGTTGGTCCTGAAGAGGAGAAGATGCCGCCAAAACCTGTATGGAGAGAACTTACGGAAAGCCACGAGGCCTTTGGATTTGGAACTATCTTTTGGGATGAAGAAAAACCGGGAATACACTTCCATGGGGCATACAGCAAAAAAGACACGGTCAAATCGGGTTGTCTCAGGAGAGACACGGAGGTATTTCTGATCCTTGAGGTCGTTATATTTGAGCTGAAGGGAATCGATGCCGGGAGAATCCCGGATGCGAAAACAGGGCTTTCATTGCTCGGTTTTGTCGGTTAAGGTATCAACCGGTACCTCTGAAGTCTTTTCGGCACATACCACTTTGGAAGGTTATAGGTTATGCCTATGGGTGAGGGTTTTATCCCTTTAAACCTCTTATGTACTATCGGAAGTGCATCAGGCACGTAGAGAAAGATATAGGGGACCTCATCTGCAAGTATCTCCTGTATCCTGTAGTAGGCCCTCTTTCTCTTTTCAATATCAAAAGTCCTCCTTCCCTGCTCCAACAGCCTGTCCACCTCCTTGTTTTTATAAGATACAAAATTAAACTCCTTCTCGCCCGTCTTGCTTGAATGCCAGATATCATACTGGTCGGGGTCAAGGCCTATAGACCAGCCGAGGATAACCGCCTCAAAACTCCTCTTGTCAATAAACTCATTAATAAATGTGCTCCACTCAAGTATCCTTATGTTCACCTTGATACCGATCTGTTTAAGCCTCCACTGTATAATAGTTGCAGTCCGCTCCCTGAGGCTGTTGCCCATATTGGTCAGGATCGTAAATTCAAAAGGAATGCCGTTCTTATCAAGGATGCCGTCACCATCCGTGTCTTCCCAGCCGGCCTCCCTGAGGATTGCTTTTGCCTTCTCAGGGTTATATTCATACCTCCTGACGTCCGGATTATAGGGCCAGGTCCCGGGAACGTAAGGGCCTGTTGCCACAGAACCCAGACCGAAAAGCACCACATCGATAATCTCTTCCTTATCTATGGCATAGGCTATTGCCCTCCTGACGTTGATGTCCCTGAAAAGGGGGGATTTGAGGTTAAATCCAAGGTATGTATAGGCAAAGACGGGATAACGGAATTTCTGAAAGTTTTTTTTGTAAAAAGGGGTATTCGTCTGTTTACTGTATTGTATGGGTGTAAGGTCCATCAGGTCGACCCCGCCGGCCCTGAGCTCCAGAAACATCGTTGCCTGATCGGGGATCACCCTGTATATGTAATAATCGAGGTAGGGTCTTCCCTCAAAGTAGTCCTTATTCGCCGCAAGCACGAGCTTCTGCCCCGAATCCCAGCGTTGCAGTTTAAAGGGTCCCAGACCAACGGGGTTTCTCCCAAAAGCTGTCTTTGTTATATCTTTTCCTTCAAGTAGATGGCGTGGCAACACGGGAAGGTTTCCCCACGTACTGAGCGCAGGGGCAAAGGGCTTTTCGTAAGTGACCCTGAATGTATACCTGTCCAGGACCTCGGCCTTCCTGACCTGAAGGAAGTCTTCCTTGTAGGCCGTCGGCGTCTTTTCATCAATTATGGTCTTGTAACCGAACATCACGTCATCGGCAGTAAACTCCACACCGTCAGCCCATTTTACACCCTTCCTGAGGTAAAACGTGATGGTCAGACCATCACCGGAAATCTTCCAGGACTTTGCAAGGTCACCTATTATTGTAAGGTCTGTGTCATACTTTACCAGCCCGTTAAATATAAGGCCGGCAACCTCATGGGAGGCACTGTCGCCGGCAAGCATGGGGATAAGTATGCTCGGCTCTCCAATGGAACCGACAACAAGGGCGTCGCCATAGGACGGCCCTCCCCGGGATGTCTCAGCAGCAGATGTCACAGTCAGCCACAGAAGACCGGCAGCAATACATATCAATACAGTTGTAAGTAATCCCGTTCTATGCATTTTCAATATTATATAACTAAAAACTCCAGCACAGCCACCATCAGCACCGCACCGGCTGCAGGCAGGGTCTTTTTATAGATACCCCACATATCAGCCTTAAAATACTCCTTTGTGAGAATAAGACATACATGCACAGGTGAAAGCAGGACACCGATAAAACCGGAGGCAAAGGCAAGGGTGAAGGCGTGGGGATCACTGCCTGTCAGGCTCATAATCAAGGGGAACGTGCTGCCTACAAACCCGACTGTAACACCTGTCAGCACACCTGTCAGAAACGGCAGGAGAAAGAGTATGGGCATCATGGGGATATGATTCTCATGAAAAAAACTGCTGATATTGCCCACGGCACCGGAGACCTCAAGTGCTTCCTTAAAAAACATCACCCCGATAATAAGTAGCACGACATCCCTTGAAAAACCATATCTGAATGCCTCGGCCGCTTTTGCGGGTGAATACCTGAAATAAATCATTAACATCAGGACCAGGATTACGAGGGCTACGTGGAGCTCCATGTGCCATATTATCACGAGCCCGAGGAGGATTACAATCGGCAGAAAGCTCCAGAGTCCTTTGCGGGAAACCTTTTTCAGCACTTCATAACTCCCCCTGATTCCCTTGAGACCCCGGAGGCCGAC
>BTTF01000049.1:0-17020 GCA_036244995.1 bacterium
ATATAATACCTTTCTCTCCATTAAAAACCCTCCATAAAATATTTATACCACATATAAAAGATAAAAACAAGCAAAAACAAGGAATAATCCCGTCATATCCCAAGCATTTCCCTTATTGTTATCAATACGGAATCTGCAAGCGCTGTCAGGTCGTATCCTCCCTCAAGGGAAAATACAGTGGGAAGACCATCTGCTGCTGTCAGTATACCCCTGACTATACTTCTTATTCCATCGTCCGTCACATGGATGCCGGAGAGGAGATCTTTTTTGTGTATATCGTAGCCTGCGGATACCAGGATGATATCCGGATTAAAAGAAGAGACAAGGCCCTGGAGCTCCTCCGTATATATCCGCGTGTACTCTTTATCCCCAGAACCGGACGGTAAGGGGATATTATACGTAAACCCCTCTCCCTTACCGGAGCCTCTCTCCCGCTCACTTCCTGTGCCGGGGTAATGGGGGTACTGGTGAGTGCTGAAATAGAAGACCGTATCGTCCTCATAGAAGATATGCTCTGTGCCGTTACCGTGGTGGACATCAAAGTCGACTATAAAGACCCTGTCGTACCCCAATCTCCGGGCATATCCGGCCCCCACAGCCACGTTGTTGAATATGCAGAACCCCATGGCCCTGTCTGCCTCTGCATGGTGCCCAGGCGGACGGACTGCACAGAACGCACTCTTTATAACACCCTGATGACACTTCTCAATGGCCTCCATAACTGCCCCGGAAGCATGAAGAGCCGCCTCAAGCGTCCCTTCGGACATGTATGTATCAGCATCAAGATAACCTGTGCCGAAGTTCTTTATTCTCTCAACATAGTCATGGGTATGAACAGCCTCTATCTCTTCAAAACTTGCCTTTTTGGGCTTGAGATGAATAAGGGAGTCCCATATATCGGAATTCTTCAGTCTTTTGTGTATTGCCTCAAGGCGTTGTGGAGATTCGGGATGCCACTGGGGCGGCAGATGATTCAGGAAAACGTCGTCATAAATAAATCCTGCCTTTTTCATGGACGCTCCATCTAAACTGTTACAATCTCTAACTCTTCCACCCGGCCCTCTTTGATGCTGAAGGCACGAACAACGGGTTCATCATTCATAAGACTGATTATAATATAGGCAAGATCGTCATAAAAGGCAAGCCTGACATCCTTTGCTGATGGAAATGCCCCTGATGCGGGGTGTGAATGATAGATTGCCACCATCCTGAGCCCCATCTCCCTGATGGCCTTCATAACCTGAAACTGCTCTTTTGGATCCATGAAGTAGCTGACAGGCGAGCGCTCTGTATTGGCCATTTCAAAGACCTCAGCAACCTCGTCATCCGTTCCGGCAAGTATCCCGCACACCTCTTCGGGAGCACCTGCACGGGCATGCTGTATTAACTTATCTATATGCTGCCTGGAGATTTTTATGGATTTCATGTAATACGGTCATTATGCAGACTCTTTTTTCAACATTAACCTAAAAATCAACTCTCAGAAACGAGGCTGAATACAGGATGCCGGAATGCTTCTTCTGTATCATTGGTAAAGGCAGTGCAAACATTACATTATCGTTCTTTATCTCAACAAGACTCCTCGTCTCTGCAACCCCGAAAAACAGGCCTCCCAGTGTACCTACAGCCACTCCCATACCAAGCTTTGCAGCAAAGTTATCCTGATCAATAAGATAGATAGCGCCTCCGAGTATAGAACCAACCACTCCACCATACAGTGCATCCCTGAAGACTATTTCTCCCTCAGCCCCTGCGGCAAAGGCTACACTCTGAGACAGAAAAAGGAACAGGACAGTAACAATGATACACTTCTTAAGCATACACAACCTCCTTAACATTCACTGGTAACTCTCTGCTATTTTAACATGTTCGGGTGACTGAAATGAAGCTCTAATGATAAAAAAAACAAAAGGAAGTTGAATTTCTCCTGCGACCTATTGCCCCAACCTCATAAATATATCTCCCGCCATTTCCTTATCTACTGCTATTTGTGCATGTCCAAGCCTGAAGACATAAGAGGGGAACGTCTGTATTACTTCAATGGATACACCCGGCAATATGCCCATGGTCATCAGCTTCTGAAGTTTTTTATTGTCCCTCGTGTGCAGGTATGCCACTTTGCCCCTTGTACCCCTGCTGACATCAGACAGGCTCGTCACAATATTCCTTGCTGTCTTTACAGAATTCCTGCAGCACATTCCTGCAGGGATGGGCCTGTTATGAGGGCAGAACTCCGGATGACCCAAAAGGGTGCAAATGCTTTCCTCCACATCTTTACGGAGCAGATGCTCAAAAAGACAAGCATTCTCCTCCATACGCCCTCTGTCCAAATCAAAAACATCGACCATCAGACGCTCAGCCAGCCTGTGTCTCCTTATAGCACTCTCAGCCTCTCCAACCCCCTCCTCTCTCAACGTCACCGAGTCAGAGAAAACATCAATATACTTCAACAACAGAAGTTCCTGAATCTCCGGAGCATCCCTGTCTGTCTTAAGTTCCTTCATGCCTACCGTCTCCTCACCCATCTCCCGGATCATTATCCACAGGTGCTCCAGTATCTCTTCAGCCTTGTCACTCATCTGCATTTCTCTTCTCCCTCCACTTTTTAAACAGTTTTAAAAGGCCAGGTTCTCCCGGGACTTCATACCCGCAGTTGGGACACCTAAACATACTGCATGACCTTTCCACAGGACAGCCCATACAGGAGGTCTGTCCATCGGTTTCATTAAATTCAAGTCCACACAACTGGCACTTCATAATGCCACCCCCAAACCGTTAAGAATGAGATTAACAACAAACCCGACAAAAAAGGCAAAGGGAAAGATAAATGCTGCCATGCCAACCGCCATTTTTACCCCCCGCTCCTTTATGGTTATGGAGAGTTGTGCAATACAGGGCATAAACAGGGCAAGGGTAATTATAGAGACAACAAGCGGGATACCATTGAGGATTCCTGCATTCTTCAGGTCATACAGACCTGCAGCCCCGAAATCCCTCCTGAAGAACCCGTAGAGGAAGGCGGTCGCTGCGTCTTCCGGAAGACCTATCCACCTAACAGGATACGCCAGAACATTAACAATTATGTCAAAAAGACCTGTAAGCTTTCCCGCCCATATAAGAATGCTTGCAAGAATAAAGAGAGGAAACACTTCCTTAAAATACCACTCCACCCTTGTGTACGTCTTGGTAAAGACGTTTGAAAGTTTTGGCCACCTGAGGGGCGGCACCTCCATATAAAAGAGGGGACGTTCCCCGGGCATAAGTCTTGCCGAAAGAAAGCCGACAAAGAGGAACACCGAGGTCATTACGATTATAAATATTGCAAGGGCCTTTGCATTACCGGAAAGAAGTGCAAGGATTACACCAACCTGCGCAGAACACGGAATCGCAAGGGAGAGCAAGAGGGTGGCTATCACTCGTTCCCGCCGGGTCTCCAGTGTCCTCGTCACCATGGTTGCCATGGTGTCACAGCCGAACCCCAGCACAACAGGTATTACAGCCCTTCCATTGAGCCCGATCTTTTTAAAGACCCTGTCCAGGAGCATGGCAAGCCGTGGCAGATACCCTGTATCTTCTATTATTGAAAAAGCAATAAAGAACGTGGTCACAACCGGCAGGATAATGGCCACCGCGTATCTGACACCAAGAGTGATTATCCCGTACTCATTAACAAAGAGATTCTGAATCACCTTCCAGGGAATAATTGATGTTACTACCCCCGTAACAAACGGGTTTATATACTCTCCAAAAACCCTCCTTTCAAGGAAATCAACAGAAACCTGTGCACCAAAGACACCTACGAATTCATACAAAGCATATATTGACAGCAAGAGAAAGGGGATTCCTGTCAGGGGATGCATCATAAGCTGACTCAACCTTTCTTTCAGGTCAGTCCTTTTTGAAATCTCAATTGTAGCAGCCCTTTCCACCAACATGTTTATATACGCCTGCCTTGCCAGGGTGATAACGTAGTTTAACGGCTGACCGAACCCTTTCCCTGCCTCCGCAGCTATCTCATAAATGGCTGCACCCCCATCTTTTTCCCGCTCCTTGATCATGCCCTTTATCTCAGGGTCGTCCTGGAGTAAAAGTAGTGCCACTGCCCTCTTTGAAATACCGTAATCTCCCTCCAACCCCTCCTCTATCCTCTGTATGGCTGACTCAATTAGCCCGTTATACCTGAGGGGCACCGTGCTGACGTGCTTTTCGTATTCCGAACAGCGTTCTTTCAGGTGATCCATTCCCTTTTTCTCTGTTGCAATGGTTGCAACAACGGGTATTTCCAGGGCCTTACTTAAAACGTCGAGATCAATCTTCATTCCCAGACTTCCAGCCTCATCCATCAGGTTGAGGTCAAGGATAACGGGAAGCCCTGCCTCCAGGAGCTGCAGGGTCAGATGGAGCATCCTTTCAATATTTTTGGCATCAGCCACATGGACAATCACATCAGGGTTCTCCCCCATCAGGACCCTCCGGGCGACACGTTCCTCCTCGGTTATGGGAAGGAAGGAATACATACCCGGGGTGTCAATTACTCCAAAATCAGCATGACCGATCACGGCCCTGCCCCTGGTCACCTCAACCGTGGTCCCGGGATAATTCGAGACTGTCACATATTTTCCCGTAAGATTACCGAAGACAACACTCTTGCCCACATTGGGGCTTCCGACAAGGACAACCTTTCTCAGCCCATTAACTTCTTCATCAACATTACCCTGACAGTTACACTTTGCTTCCTTTGTCTTTGCGGTCATTATTCTTTTCTCCCATCATAAAATATTCCTGATAGTTCCCCAGGCAGCTTAACCCCAAACTCATTCAACCCTGACATATCCAGCAAACAGAGTATGGTCAATATCCCAGGTCGCTCTTTCTCTTCAAAAATTCTTCCCTGTCTATCTCCCCCCTGGCGTATCTCATCTTTAATACCTCAAGAGGACCATTGTTCATCACAGAATCCTCCGGCTTCCTGCTGAAAAGACTCTTGATGATGAATACTGCCCCTGCAATTGCCAACGCCCACAGTACTACCATCAGGAAAGGTCCAAACCATCCACAACTAAATCCAAAATTATACATACCGTCTCTCCAGACCAAATTATGCATTACTGCCTCCTTGTACTGTACAGTTGAACAATCGTTCAACCAAGTATTTAAAAAAAAGCTTCTCCCGGGTTACATCTCTTCAACGTGTCTCAGACATTCATCAAAAAGGTTCTTTATATGCACGTCATCAAGTGAATAGTAGGCCATCTTCCCGTCCTTCCTGTATTTAACAAGCTTCATATTTCTGAGCACTCTCAACTGATGGGAAACAGCAGATTTCGTTGCACCCAGCAGGTTTGCAATGTCACATACACAAAGTTCCTCCTCTGACAGGGCAAATATTATCTTTACCCTTGTCGGGTCACCGAGCGCCCTGAAGGTCTCTGCAAGGAGCTGTATTGTCGGCTCGTCCTTCATCTTCTTTTCAACAGAGACCACCTTCTTCCTGTCAACATAGGCAATCTCGCAGATCTCTTTTTTACTTTTCTTCATTCTCCCTTACCCGCATAGATGAACAAATGTTCAATTGTTTTAATAATAACAGAGGACAATGGAAATGTCAAGAGAGGAGTTAAAGACGCAAAGCGCAAAGCGCATGGCGCAAAGCGTTAAAGACAAAACGTAAAGAGTCCCGTGTCCTACGCGCTATGCGCTATGCGTCTTTGTCTTTGTCTGCTATGCTCTATGCGCCTTATCCTTAACGCTTTGCGCTATGCGTTCTCCCCTACCTGGCTCCGTCAACAATTTCCAGGACTATCCTGTCAACCTCTTCTGCTGTGGCCTTAATATTTGCATCCGGATAGAAATCCGATATTATCTTTGGCCTCAAGGCGCTTATACAGGTTTTGCCGTTCTCCACATAGACAGTGATGGGACATGGAAGCATAAGGGCTATCCCGACATCAGCCTTCAGTACCTCGTTTGCATATTTGGCATTACATATCTCGATAATCTTTAACGGTTCCCGCTCAAACCCCTTGCCTGCAAGCGTTGCCTTAACATCATGAACATGCAGTACTCCAAAACCCTTCTCTTTTGTCTGAGCTATGATTGCCTCCACTGCCTCATCAAAACTCTTGTTCGTCTCAACCGTGTAATCAAACTTTTCCATTCAGAACCTCCTTGAATTAAAATGCCCTCAAATTGAGTGATCCATCCCCGAATCCGGCAATAAAAAACCTCAAACAAGGGAAGGAAGAGATATGATTGACTCTGAACGGTTTTAATTTCGCAGTAAATTCACCTGGATGGTGTCCCGAAATACTTCGGGAACCTCGGAGATGGACACGATGTCCATCGAGAATGAGTGAAGGGTCTGTCACATCTCTTCCAACAACTGTTTATCCCCGGATTCGGGTATCATTAAATTCATCATCTCCCCATAATCTGCATGTACCGTGCAATGCCGTTCCTTGTAATCAGGCCTATGACCTTGCCTCCATCCGTAACCACAAGCCTGCCCCTGTCCTCATTCAACATCAGCTCCAGGGCCTTTATGACATCGGTTTCAGGGGAGACCTCCCAGCGCCTGCTATGGGATACCACCACATCGGAAACCTTCACATCACCCCACTGCTCTCTTGGAACCTTTTTAATATCCTTAAGGGTTACAAAGCCGAGAAAATTTCCATTTTCAAATACTGGAAAACCACCAAACCCATACTTGAGAAAATAGTGATTCACAGCCTCATCTATTGTAACATTTGGACTGAGTACCACAATATCAGTAACCATTACATCCCTCACCTTGATACCCGAAAGGGTCTGCTGAAGGCTTGCCTGTTGATAACTTGTCTGTGCCGCAGTATAGAGAAACCAGCCGATAAGTATCAGCCACAGACTTCCCGGAACACCCATAAAGATCGAAAAGAAACCAAAGAAGACAAAGAAGATCGCTATTCTCTGTCCAAAAGTGGCGGCTCTTCGTGTGGCATAAAAAAAATCTCCAGTCCTTTTCCATATAACGGCCCTCAATACCCTGCCTCCATCCATGGGAAATCCCGGTATCAGATTGAAAACACCGAGGATGAAGTTAAGCTCTGCAAGATAAGAAAAAAGGGCCTTAACCCCGGGGCTGGCAGAAGCAGCGTAAAACAGGAAGAAGAGACCTGCAAGAAAGAGACTCGAAACCGGCCCTGCAACCGCCATCCTCAGCTCCGCCCTGGGGGTCGGCGGCTCACCCTTCATCTGTGCAACACCACCAAAAATGAAGAGCGTTATACTGACAATTGATATCCTGTATCTCCTGGCAACAAAGGAGTGCGCAAGCTCATGGAATGCAACAGAGGCAAAGAGGAGGAGTGAGGCTATGGTACCTTTAATCCAGTAAGAGACAGTCGGAAGGTCCGGCGCTGCTTCAGGGAAATAGAAAGTAGATAACGACCAGGTTATCAGGCCAAAGACAATAAACCACGAAAAATGGACCCGGATAGGTATTCCCATTATTTTCGTTATTTTCCATGAACCGTGAAGCAATGTTCCATTCATCAAAACCCTCCCTTTTCAGCCCGGCTGCAGGAACCGGGACTTAAACAGGTACAGAAAGAGAAATAGCCATCAGCTCCTTTTATGAGAGCCCTCCGGCACGGCTCCTGTCCTGCCAAATACCGGCTCATAAAAGATTAAGCCTGTTTCTGAGTTCAAATCCCCTCAAACTCCGTGACTCCCTTTTACCCTTATACTGAACCATCACCTTATGTGTATCCCCCATCCCGAGCAGAAGACCTTTAATCTTCGGTATCTCGCTCTGAAACCCGGGATCAGCACTCAGCATCCCTGAAATAACCCTGTCAATACCGAGGGATACAAGGAATGTCCCCTGGGGACAATACCCTGTTGCCCTCATCCCCACCTCCTCGCCCCAGTCCCTGAGGGAGGAAAAGTTAACATGAGCAGTAATATCCTGCTCCCCTACGTATCCATACGGGTCTTCATTACAGGTATGTCTGTGATAACAGAGCAGTGTCCCCCGGCTCCTCTCCTCTGCATGGTATTCCCACGAGGGATAGCCGTAGTCAATGGTTATAACAAACCCTTCGGAGAGGAGATTGTTTATCTCTTTGAGATAATCCCTCAGCCTGAGGTTCACCTCTGTCCTGTAACCGGTTATCTCCGGTACTCTGTATCTCCTGATGTATTCTTCCAGATCAGGAGTGCTTAACTCCCCCTCAGTCTCTTTAAATCCATTTTCAGCCACATCCACATACACCTCGGAAAAGGCATCATTCATCTGAACTACATGTACGGGAAAAGCATCGAGCAGCTCATTTGAGACAACACAGCCGCAGAACTGCTCCACCCCGGCAAGAGAGGAGACCCACTGAACTATCCCTTTATACTCCGAGAGTATTCTTTCCTGCTCCTGCCGTACCCGAGGATTCCTTTCAACGATTATGTATTGCCACCCATCTCCCCAGTTGAACTCTCTCCTGATGTATGAGAGAATCCCCTCTGCCAGAAATCCCCTGCCTGCACCGATCTCAAGGATGGTGAACCCTCCGGGCTCTCCCAAAAGCCTCCTCATCTCATCTATCTGAATCGCCAGGAGCCATCCAAAAACCGGGTGAAGATGCGGGGATGTGTAGAAATCACCATCAGGGCCTATGACGGATTCCCCGGACATATAATATCCGTGTTCCGGCAGATAAAGGGCCATATCCATAAATGTCTCAAATGTTATGGGGCCTTCCTGCTTAATCCTCTCGCTGATTATCCTTTCAAGCATATCCCGTGATTAAATCCCGATAAGTAGATTATAATACAATCCCTGGAAATGTGCTAACCCGGATAATAAATATCTGAAATGGAAAAGATACGACTCATAATATTCGACCTTGACGGCACCCTTGTGGATTCCTCAAGGGATATCACCAATGCCCTCAATTACGCCCTGAATCCCTACGGATTTAAAGCCATGACAGTGGAAGAGACCGTAAAACTGGTTGGTGAGGGGATAACAAGGCTTATAGAAAAGGTCATAGGGACTGAAAAGATCGGGATAAAGGATGATGTACTGAAGAGATTCCTTGAGTTTTACTCGGACCATCTGACAGAGTATACAAGGCCTTATCCAGGGGTAAGAGAGACCCTTGACAACCTCAGTGCATACAAAAAGGCGGTAATCTCCAATAAGAGGGAGGAGCTTTCACGGAGACTCCTTGAGGAACTCGGGATGGCCTCCTGCTTTAATCACATCCTCGGCAGTGACAGTACATCTGAGAAAAAACCATCCCCCCTGCCGGTACTCACAGTCCTCAGTCGGGAAGGCCTCACCCCTGATCAGGCACTCATGGTCGGCGACAGCAATCTTGATATCGAGGCAGGTAGCAATGCAGGCGTCATTACTGTAGGAGCCGGTTACGGCTACAGGCCTTTGGAGGCATTAAAGAGGGCTGATTTTCTAATCAGGGAAAGGCTTTCTGAACTCCCGGAGATTTTGAAGAAGATACAAACTCAAAGCTGAAGTGATAAAGAGGCCACCCACCAATCATGCGCTGCCCATAGAAAGTGCAATGTATCTTTTACCTTGTCACCCTCAAAACCACCAGGCAGGTTAAATACCTTGTTTGCTTTAAACCTGCAATCCACCGCAGCAGTAGTAGTTAAAGCGATAGTCCTCGCAGCACTTCGGCACATCATCGGCACATCATCAGTGTGTCGGTCTTTGGGTTGAACCGGGCCTTTGTTGTGTAGAATTTCCAGGGGATACGGTTTTTTCAGTATTTTCCGGATTCAACGCTGTCCTGAAACGGACACTATTCTGTTAAGTCTGTTCTGAATCGGACAGTTTTTTGACAACTTCTCCTTTAACCTGAAATCACTGTATATTCAGGAATATACTACCCAAACTCGCTTAACATAGGGTATAATAAGATAGTGTCAGAGTTCATCTCTATAATCATACCCAATTACAACGGGGAATCAACTATCGGACAGTGCCTTGAAGCAGCTTTTTCATCCGGATACGATAATTTCGAGGTCATTGTGGTGGATGACTGCTCTGCCGACAACTCCATAGAGATCATCAAACGGTTTCCCTGCAAACTCGTGGCCCTGAAGGAGCGATCCGGTGCTTCAAAGGCAAGGAATGCCGGCGCACAGAACAGTAACGGCAAGCTCCTCTTCTTCATTGATTCAGATTGTATTGTAAAAAAAGAAGCCCTCTCAATCGCAAGTGCTGCATACGCTGAAAACGGTCCTGACGTGGTTGTCGGGGGCACATATACACCCATGTCCTATGACAACAGGTTCTTCAGTATTTTTCAGTCTGTCTTCATTAATTACTCAGAGACCAAAAACCTGGAAAATCCGGATTACATAGCAACCCACGCAATGGCCATTGATGCCGAAACCTTCAGAAAGAGCGGGGGTTTTCCGGAAGCCTTCATGCCCATAATCGAAGACGTGGAGTACAGCCACAGGATACGGAGGGAGGGATATAAACTGATCATGAATCCGGACCTGCTGGTACAACATATCTTTAATTACTCTTTTTCAAGATCAATGAAAAATGCCTTCAAAAAATCCAAATTCTGGACTATTTACTCTATTAATAATAAAGACCTCCTCGTTGATTCAGGCACGGCCTCTGTTGAACTGAAGGTTAACGTGCTCTCATTCTTCCTCAACATCGTGTTCCTGCTACTCTGGATATTTACACTGAACAGCCTGTTGCTCTATCCTATCCCCCTGATATTTGCAGTCAACCTCTTTGTAAACAGAAGACTCATTCGGGCTTTCTACAAAACAAAGGGCCTCTTTTTTGCTTTTCCGGCCACATTATATTATACGTTACTCTACCCTTTGGCAGTAGGCACAGGTGCAATAGCAGGCGTGATGAAACATTACCTCTCAAAAAAGAAAGGATTTTAAGATGTCCTACTCACCGTTCAGACATGTTGGTTCGATATTCTGGAAACACAACCCCATCCACCTCACCCTGTTTCTGACCAAGCGCTGCAATGCAAGGTGTCCATTCTGCTTCTACCTCTCTGCAGACAACTATGCAAGCGCAGAGGCTGCTGAACTGACGCTCGAAGAAATAGAAAAGGTATCCTCGTCAATGGGAAATCTGCTCTGGCTGGCCTTGTCCGGCGGAGAGTTATTCCTGAGGAAAGACCTTTATGAGATAGTCAAGGTCTTTTATGCACAGAACAAACCCGCTATAATTCTTATGCCGACCAACGGCTTACTGACTGATGTCATAAGGACCCGGGCAGAGGAGATACTGCAACACTGCAAAAACAGTGTCGTCACCATAAAACTCTCTTTAGACGGGCCTGAGGAGGTACACGACGCAATCCGGGGGGTCAAGGGCAGTTTCAGGAAGATGATGGAAACCTACAGGGCGCTCGGAGAACTTATCGACAAATATCCGAACTTCGAACTCGGGATAAACTCTGTATTCTGTTCAATAAACCAGGACTACATGGATGAAATCCTGCAAATCGTGGGCAGCCTGGACAAGATCAAGACCCATACAGTCTCCCTGATAAGAGGTGATGTCTCGGACGGTGCATTGAAAGAGGTTGATACAGAAAAGTATAACAGGCTAATTGAACAGATGGCAACAGATCTCAGGAACAAAAAGGCTCCTACCTATCGATTCAAGGGGGCAAGACTCAAGGCAGCCCAGGATATTGTGCAGCGGAGGCTCATCTATGAGACACAGGTCAAAAACAAACAAATAATCCCATGCTATGCAGGCAAGTTGAACATAGTCATCACAGAAAACGGAGACGTTTATCCCTGCGAGTCATTTACCCCGAAAATGAAACTCGGTAATATCAGAAAAGACGGATATGATATTAAAGAAATGTTGAAGACCACTCAGGCACGGGAGGTCGTTCGTTCAATCCGGGAAAAGGGCTGCTTCTGTACACATGAATGTTATTTCATGATAAACATACTCTTTAATCCCGTAATGTATCCGGCACTGCTGAAAGAATATGTGAAGATATAATTAACCCTCCTTTGCACCCCGGTTACGTTCATAAACCGTTACGATTGTCCTGAACCTGAATACCCCTGTAGACGTGCTGAAGACCCTGGAGAGATGATATCCCCTCACCCTCTTCCTGACATAGCCCGGAAGGCGCTGCCCCACCTTCTGTGATATTACAACTACCGCACCGGCCCGGCCCGGCTTTTTCAGGCCGCTTCTGTAATACACGGGATTCCTGTACAGCCATGTAAACCTCAGGGATGATTTTTCGAGTCTTTTTGCCGGTATGGGACGTCCAAACCTCTTGTTCACCTTATAATTGTATAAAAGCTTCCTGTTCGTAAAAAGATCCAGGATAGGTACGGCAACAGCCGGGTTAACAAAAGACCGCTTCTGTCTCAGGGTAAAAACCTCAACATCCCTGATGTCAAGCGAATTCAGATACTTACCCGCCTCCATCAGGTTTACCGTACTGTATTTCTGCAGGAAAGGAAGATATACAGATACGGCCAGGACAAGTGTAGAACCTATAATACAGAAGACTATAAACTTCCTGACCGCCCTGGCCCTGATATTTCTCAGCCCGTAAGAGGCCATCAATGTCAGCATCGGCAATATCGGAATGACATACCGTATCCTCCTTATCTGAAATAAAATAACAAGCAGGATCAGATAACTTATGATCATATATTTAAGATCCTTTTTTCTGAATGCAACATAGAGGGAATACAACGCTGCCGCAGTAATAAAGGGGTTTATCTGAAAGAGGAATGTTGAAGCAAATGTCTCTCCCCACCGCCTCAGCCCCGGCATCTGATAGCTGAACAGGAATTTAATCTGTCCTAAAAAGAAATCAAACTTCAATAAAATAACCACACTGATGAGCAATCCTGCAAGCAGGGCAATTACGGAGCTCCTGAAAAGGGGAACCCTCCAGTCCTTTCTCAGGTATACCAGCAGTATGATACAGAGGACCGAGAGCATCGGCCAGGTCGAATACTTGCAAAAGAAGACAAGAAAAATGGCAATGGCCGAGGATACTATCCACCCTGCCCCCCCGTACTCCAATGCCATGAGAAAAGTAAAGATTGAGAGTGTCAGGAAGAACATTGTCGGCACATCGACCATCATAAAGGGTATCTGGACAAAGAGATACGGAACCCCTAACATGAGCAGCCCGGCACAAAAACCAGTATCTTCGTCCCAGAGTGTCCTGCCGATCAGGTATGTGAGCACAACCGACAGGGAAAAGAGAAGCGTTGTGAATGCCTGGATATATACCCTGTGTTCCCCAAATACCTTAAGAATAATTCCGTAAAGAAAGGGGATAAGGGGCAAATCAGTCCAGGCCGGAATATTGCGTCCCCATTCATTAAAAAAATATTTGAAACCATACAGTTCCAGGTGCTTGGCCTGCGTAAAATATCTCGAGGTATCCACAATTACCTCGGGCTCGCTCCAGAAGACCGCTGCAACAATAAAAGAAAACAGAAACAGGAAGACCGGATTGTGATCAAAAAAGGAAACCCTTGACAGCCCATAGGCAATTATAATAACGGGAATAAGGAGCAAAAAAATCCTGAATGCATTAACATCGGCAAATACCCATCGCCACTGGGTAAGCCTGTTGTCGTCAAGAAAGCGAATTGAATAAAGTATTACAGGCGTGGCCAACGTAAAAAAGGAAATAATCAGAAAATAAGGGGCTGTCTTGAGGTCAGATTGTTCCGTATCCATATTTTTACCTTTTATAACCGAGCGATCAGGACTGAGTAAAGGCAGGGACTATTTTGAACAAGGAGAGGATGTACCTTCCCCTCCCTGCCCAAAGATTAATAATTATCTTTCTATCGGGAAGTGCTTTCGTGCAGCATTACCAATAGCCCTCTTCATCATCTTGCCACCAAAGTAACCCTTCGCCCATGAGGTATAGCCAAATGTCAACACGCGGGCATCATATCCAAGTGCACGCAAAGCTATTACCGGGAGATTCTGAGTCTGCCCCGTGTAACAATGAAGGACAAGTATCTTGTCTTTAGGGAGCTTCTTGAGGTTTGCAGGCTTGAGCATCTCATTGTATGGAATATTGATTGCCCCCGGAATATGCCCACTCTTGTAATCCTTAGCCTTTCTTACATCCACCACCAGGAAGTCCTTCTTCTTTGCCTTAATCCATTTGTCTAACTTATTTGCTGTAATCTGAAAATGGTGATTGGCCGGCCCCTGACTAAGCACGGCATCAAGCTCTTTTACTGCTGCCGGGCTAAGCGCATAGGCAGGTGATAGTAAAGCCAATAGTGCCACTACCGTCATAAATACCTTCAAAGTGTTCCTCATCCCAAAGCACCTCCATAGTAATTTTCAGTTTTTTAATCCCGAGTTATCAAGACATCTCCAAACAAAATACTCTTTTCCATCAGCTACAATCACATACTCTACCACCACCTTTCATAATTGAGACCAGACGTATAAGCTACAGCCCCTTCTTCTGTTTCACGCAAAAGTATAAAGAAATTCTATACTAAAAAGCAAACTTTTTCGAGGCGTTTGGCATCCGGCATTTTACACCATTAAATTCTTTCTAAAAACAGACAGGTAAATATATAATATAACCGTAAAAGAATACTCTATAGAGTTCATGCAGACAGTATAACAGGAGGATAACATGGCATATAAAGACCTGAGGGAATTTATAACCCTTCTTGAAAAAAAGGGATTACTGAAAAGGATAACGGCTGAGGTTGACCCTGTCTTTGAGATTGCAGAGATTAACGACCGTGTGGTAAAGGCAGGCGGACCAGCCCTCCTCTTTGAAAAACCGAGGGGAGCAAAATTTCCATGCATTGTAAACCTCTTCGGCTCATACGAACGGATGAACCTTGCCCTTGAGGTTGATAACCTTGACGATATCGGCAGGGAGATTCTGGAGTTTCTGGAACCGGAGATTCCCACGAATTTCATGCAGAAGCTCAAGGCCCTGCCGAAACTCAAGCAGTTGAGTGACTTTCTCCCCAAATATGTAAGGAACGGTGCGTGCAAGGAGGTGATTGTACGGGAAAACCCCTCTCTCGACATCTTCCCTGTACTCAAGACATGGCCTGAGGATGGAGGAAGGTTTATAACCCTTCCCATGGTCTTCACAAAAGACCCTGAAACAGGTGAGCGTAACTGCGGGATGTACCGTATGCAGGTCTACGATTCAAGAACAACAGGGATGCACTGGCATATGCACAAAGATGGGGCAAGACATTACCGCAAGGCGGAAAAACTGGGGAAAAGACTGGAAGTAGCTGTTGCCATAGGGGCCGACCCCGCAGTCATGTATTCCTCAACAGCACCGCTCCCGGAGGGGATAGACGAGATGTTATTTGCAGGGTTTTTAAGAAAATCGCCGGTCGAGCTCGTTAAATGCGAGACTGTCGACCTTGAGGTTCCTGCAAACGCAGAGATAATACTTGAGGGCTACTGTACACCGAAGGAAAGGAAGATTGAGGGTCCATTTGGTGACCATACAGGTTACTACTCTTTACAGGATGAATTCCCGGTCTTCCACATCACCTGTATAACCCACCGCAGGGATGCAATCTATCCGGCAACAATCGTCGGCAAGCCTCCAATGGAAGACTGTTACATGGCAAAGGCCACGGAAAGGATATTTTTACCCCTGCTGAAGAAACAGCTTCCCGAAGTTCTTGATATGAACCTGCCGGTTGAGGGAGTATTTCACAATATTGCCATCATATCCATCGACAAACGCTACCCGGGACATGCACGCAAGGTGATGTATGCACTATGGGGAATGGGGCAGATGAGTTTCACGAAGATGATATTAATAGTTGACAGCTGGGTCAATGTCCAGGACCCCGGTGAAGTCGTATGGAGGTTAGGCAACAATGTCGATCCCTCGAAGGACGTTGTGATACTTGAGGGTCCGCTGGATGTGCTTGAACACGCCTCCAGGATACCTGCTTACGGAGGCAAGATGGGCATAGATGCCACAAAAAAATGGGCAACCGAGGGCTTTACCCGTGAGTGGCCGGATGACGTTGTAATGGCTCCGGAGACAAGAAAACTTGTGGATGAAAGATGGAAGGAGTATGGGTTTTAAGGATGGAGGGGTGGAAACCTGGAGAGTTGGAGTAATGGAGACTGGAGTGATGGAGACTGGAGATTTGGAAGAGAAGAAACCTGTTTGCAGAAATTGTAATGCCGAACTGAAGCTTTATATCGGCTGAAAGACGGCAAGGCTCTGCTGCACGGAGTGCAGCAAAACCTTTACCATCAGTGAGTATATTGATGATCTCACTGAAGAGATGTGGGAGAGGATTGCGCTGAGGCCCTGCAACAGGGCCTGACCCCGGCACCAAACCGGTTTCTGCAAGTTTGACTTACTGCTGCCACCTTTTATACAGGTCATGGTCAATACGCATCTGATCAAGTACCTTTCCTGCCATAAAATCGACCATATCGTCAATGCTTTCCGGCTTGCTGTAAAAACCGGCAACAGGAGGAACTATCCTCACGCCAAGCCTTGCAAGCTTGAGCATGTTTTCAAGATGGATGGCGCTGAGAGGGGTCTCCCGTGGCGAAAGAATAAGGGGCCGGCCCTCTTTTATTGCAACATCGGCAGCCCTTTCTATAAGGCTGTTTGCATACCCATTTGCTATTGCCGAAAGGGTCTTCATGGTACAGGGGACTATAAACATCGCATCAATCTGAAAGGAACCACTTGAGACAGGGGCCCATAGATTCTTCCCGTTGTGTACAAAAAGCCCATCAAAGGAAGATAGTGCATCACCGGCTGACCTTTTCTCCTTAAGCCAGGTCTTCAGCCTCTCTTCCGGCTTTTCTGAAAGATCAAGACCCACCTCTTCCTTTATTATCGGGATGGCCGGCTCTGAGAGGATGAGATGAACCTCGGAGTCCTCAACCAGCCTCTCAAGTATTCTCAGCCCCATGACAGGACCGGTTGCCCCGGTTATTGCAAGAATATATCTTTTCATTTAACACCTGTTTTTACTTATTCTGTCC
>BTTF01000050.1:0-16974 GCA_036244995.1 bacterium
TCGAACTCTGCCTGTTTAAACGGGGGGGCAACCTTGTTTTTCACCATCTTTACCCTCACCCTTCCGCCAATCATCTCCTGGCCGTTTTTGATACTGTCGATCTTTCTGATGTCAAGTCTCATGGAAGAATAGAATTTCAGGGCCGTTCCTCCTGTGGTGGTTTCTGGATTGCCGAACATCACCCCTATCTTTATCCTTAACTGGTTGATAAAGACCACCGTTGTCAGAGACTTTGAGATTGCAGCAGTGAGTTTTCTGAGGGCCTGGCTCATCAGTCTTGCCTGTAGCCCCGGCAGACTGTCTCCCATGTCTCCCTCTATCTCCGCTCTTGGAACAAGGGCTGCCACAGAGTCAATAACTACAATATCCACAGCGCCACTCCTCACAAGTGCCTCGGTCACCTCAAGCGCCTGCTCGCCTGTGTCAGGCTGTGATACAAGGAGGTCTTCAATGTTTACGCCTATTCTTTTTGCATAATTAATATCAAGGGCGTGCTCTGCGTCAACAAATGCGGCTACCCCACCGGTCTTCTGTGCCTGTGCTATGGCGTTCAGCGCAAGGGTTGTTTTTCCCGAAGACTCGGGACCGTATATCTCGACAACCCTGCCGCGGGGAAATCCCCCTATTCCGGTTGCAATGTCAAGCCCGAGAGAACCGGTGGGGATACTCTGAATGCCCTCAACTGCCCCCTTTGCCCCCAGGCGCATGATGGCCCCCTTTCCAAAGGACCTCTCAATCTGTGATATGGCCATTTCAAGGGCCTTGGCCTTGTCTTTATCCATTAATCCTCCTTCCCCAGGGGGGCTGAAAAAAGCCTTTCATATTCAGCGCCGGCGGGTTTAAGTGTGCTTTTCATCAATAAGACCTCTGATACATCTATTCTACCAAACTCTCTGTCCTTGTATCCCCTGAGTTCCTTCAGCAGAGGCGTGAGTCCCTTTTGTGACTTCACCCTTGCAATGGTCAGGTGGGGCCTGAACTTTTTAGGTTCCCGTTCATATCCAAGCAGTTCCATTGCCGACTCTATATTATTATACAAAAGATTCAGCTCTTCAGACCTGTTGATTCCAACCCAGAGGACACGGGGCCTCGAGTAATCCGGAAAAACCCCTGCTCCTGCCGCTGTCAGGTTGAATTTCCCGTGGAATAAAGCAACAGATTTCAGGGATGACTTTATCCTGTCCACGAGGGTTTCGTCTGTATTGCCCAGAAATTTGAGGGTGAGGTGAATGTGATCCCCGGAGAGCCATTTAACGTCCGGTGCAAACTTCTTCAGCCTTTTAATTAAGGACTCCAGCTCCTTTTTTATCTCATCACCAATATCTATAGCAATAAAACATCTCACCACATCATCCCTGCCCCCTCGTTACCCCTTTACCACCTTTAACAGTAGCTTTAGCGCCGCAAGCGCTGCGCTTTCCTTAATCTCCCCTCTGTCTCCGGTGAATCTCATCTCCCTCGAAAGGGTTTGGGTTCCGGTACTTACCGCCATATAGACAAGCCCCGCTTCTTTATCCTCAAGTACGTCGGGTCCAAGATTGCCGGTAGTTGAAATTGAGCACTCTGTTCCTGTACGCTGCCTTACCTTTTCAGCCATATCTCTTGCTGTCTCCTCACTCACCACTCCGTGGGTCGAAATGATTTCAGGGGAGACTCCCAGTATTCTCTCCTTTGACTCGATTGAATATGTGACAACTCCCGCCTCAAAAAAGGCACTTGCACCAGGAAGTGAAGTTATATAATGGCTGATAAGGCCCCCGGTACATGACTCAGCTACTGAGAGTGTTAACCCCTTCTCCCTGAAAACTCCATGTATCCCGGATACAACTTCAAAAGTGTTTTTATCCATTAATTATAATAACTTTACCGCAGATGCTCAGAGAATTTTGCCTGTTTTTTTGGCTTCCTGAAATATATATTTCTCTTAAACTTTTCTCTGCGCCCTCTGCGTCCTCTGCGGTAAATAATTTTTTCAGCCTTTACTTATAACCAAAATCAACCTCAACACAAGATTAGCATAAACCCCTGCAAGTATATCATCTATCATTATTCCGAGTCCACCTGGTATGCGTCTTTCGAGTTGTCTGATGGGGGTGGGTTTGACTATGTCAAAGGCCCTGAAGAGAAAAAATGCAAGGATGGCATTGGGCATGCTGAAGGGGATAAGGAAGACGGAGACGAGGTATCCTGCAAACTCATCCACCACAATATGTGAACTATCCTTCTCGTTCAGCAATCTTTCAGTCGTGTCCGAGACCAGAACTCCTGCAATAAACCCGACGGGTATGATTATGGAAAGCAGCAGCACATCCGGGCGAAACACTATATAAATCAGGCAGGCGAGGGCACTGCCGGCCGTGCCTGGTGCTATGGGAGAGTACCCTATGGGGCCAAGTGTTGCAATAAACCTGAATATATCATCCTTTTTCACTATCAATTATAACAGTAGTGGCGAGGTTACCTCGCCTTCCTTATAAGTTTTAAGAATGGGGGAATGGAGGGAGAAAGAACCTGGAGACCTGGAGATTTGGAGGACTCCATTACTCCAACTTGTTTCGTTTGCTCCATCACTCCAGGTATTATCCCTGGCTGGGGCGGGTGGATTCGAACCACCACATGGGAGATCCAAAATCTCCTGACTTGCCGTTTGTCGACGCCCCAAATATCATAAATTCATAAATAACAGAAAACAGGAAGCCATCAAGGTCCGTAAGAATGCCGGGCAGTTGCCTGCGTATGTTTAATTTTCCGATAATATGCAGTCTGTTGTCAAGGCAGCACCTCCAATCCTCCAATCCTCCCCTTGTTGACAGTACAATGAGACAAGTTTTATAATTTCATTCAAATCCCGGAAGATGCAGGATGCATCTTTATCTGATTAAAATAATTGATGCAAGATGATATAAAAAGTATACTTCCTGAAGACGAAGAGGAGAGGACCCTCCTTGATTACTGGCGTGTATTGGTAAAACGCAAGCGGCTGATAATCATACTTGTATTTGTATCCGTCTTTGCTACTGCAATAACCTCCCTGTTTGAGACGAACATTTATCAATCAAAGACTGTCATTGCACCGGTCAGTGACAGCGGAGGGAAGGGAAGAAAATTGGCTGCCCTTGCATCACGACTTACCGGTATGCCGAGAATTACCCTGCCCGGCTCGGCAAGCTCGTCGGAAATTATTGCACTATTAAACTCAAATATCCTCAGGCAAGAAATTATCAGGAAGTATAATCTCTTGCCGGTGCTCTTTTATAAACAGTGGGACGAGGAAAAGAAAGAGTGGGAAAAGGATGATTCCTTTGATTTTAACCCTTTTAAATTAATCGGAACTATTGTTAAGGTTATCAGACCTGAAAACAAGGTAACATTAAAGAAAGAGAAGGAAGAGGAGGAAGGAATCCCTTCCATGTGGGATGGGCTCAGGGCACTTGATAATATGGTCCGGGTTAATGATAATATTGACAGGAATACAATTGAAATCTCGGTTGACTTTTATGACCCGGAAAAGGCAGCAGCAATACTTGAAGATTTTTTGACAACACTTAACAGTCATATGAGTGATGAAGCAAAAAGAGTGGCAAATACCAACAGAAGATATCTCGAAGATCAGTTGAAAACCACTTCAGATCCCTTTATAAAACAGAAGATATACACCCTGATTGCCCATCAGGTAGAGACGTCCATAATGGCAGAGGTAAAGGAAAATTTTGCATTCAAGGTCATTGATCCACCGACGGTGCCTGACAGAAAGATAAAGCCGAAGAGGGCCTTGATGGTAATATTAAGTTTTTTGCTCTCACTGTTTGCAGGGGTATTCCTTGCTTTTTTCCTGGAAAATATAGAGAGGGCCAGGCTTAGGGCTAAATATAGAGAGAGGACAGCCAATATAAAAACGGAGGGGGAGGATGTCTGAAGACATAAGCCGGGGGTTGAAAATCAGGAAAAGATTCTACTTATATTCCGGATTCCGGATTCCGGTCTCTCTGTTCTGCGTTCTCCTTGTTGCCTGTTTGCTCTCCCCTTTTGCTGTCTATGCCGATAACGGTAGTGCAGTATTACGGACAACCACAATACAACCAACTCAGCAGCAAATAGAACAATTACAGAAACTCTCCCCTGCTCAGAGAGAGGCCATAGAGAGAAGGCTTGGCGTTACCGGAGGAGCACTTACCCCCGAAGCCGTAAAAACATTTAAGGAAATGCCCGGGGTTAAAGGCCTGACTCCTGAAGATATAGAGAAGGGCAGAAAGCTCCTTGATAAAAAGAAAACGGTTGTAAAAGAAGAGAAGAAGGAAGGAGAACAGGAGACAACAAAAAAAAGAGGCGGAGAAGAAATACGCACCCGCTCATTATTTGACAGATACAGAACTGTTGGAGCTTATCAAGACATTTCAACTGCTTTAAGACCTTTCGGTTATGAGTTCTTCAAAAAGGCATCGCTGATGCCCCACCAGGATATTTCTGTTACATCCGACTATATAATAGGTCCCGGTGATGAGATCAGACTCATGATGTGGGGCAGGGTAAATGCCCAGTATGTCCTTACTGTTGACAGGGACGGCAATATAAATATTCCGGAAATCGGTCCCCTTTCCGTTACGGGTATGCGTTTTGCGGATATGAAGAAGTTTGTCATTCGAAATGCCGAACAGATAGTTGGTGCAAAGGCGAATGTTACAATGGGTGATTTGAAAAGCATCCAGGTCTTTGTGCTTGGCGAGGTTCAAAGACCGGGCAGCTATACCCTTGACCCATTTTCAACAATAACAAATGCTATTTTAGCTGCCGGGGGTCCGACAGGAATTGGTTCCCTGCGAAATATCCGGCTGAAGAGAAACAGGAGAGCTGTATTTGTGATGGATTTTTACGACCTCCTCCTGAAGGGTGACAAGTCTCAGGATGAAGTGCTTCAGTCCGGGGATGTGGTCTTCGTTCCTACCGTAGGACCGTTGGTCGGCATTGCCGGCAATGTTAAAAGACCTG
Source organism: bacterium (assembly GCA_036244995.1). Taxonomy (GTDB): domain Bacteria; phylum Nitrospirota; class Thermodesulfovibrionia; order Thermodesulfovibrionales; family JdFR-85; genus BMS3Bbin07. The sequence continues at coordinate 4,987 of BTTF01000050.1, forward strand.
CCATTTATGAACTCAAGGGTAAATATGACCTTAAAAACCTTTTTGAACTTGCAGGAGGGATAATCCCGTCTGCCTATACACAGCAGATACAGGTTGAGAGGATTCAGAAGAATGAGAGACAGGTGGTTATTGATATTGATGATAAGGACCTGACCAGATCAAAGGATGTTATGCTTCAGGACGCAGACCTGGTAAAGGTGTTTTCAATAGTTGAAAAGGTGAGGAATGTTGTTTACCTGAACGGAAACGTCAAACGCCCCGGCAAATATGAACTCAAGCCCGGAATGAGGGTTGGAGATTTAATAAAGGATGAGAATGATCTGCTGAAAGAGACATATTTTGACTATGCACTGGTTAAACGGCTGACCCCTCCTGATCTTGAAGTAAAGTTGATTCCCTTTGACCTCGGAAAAGTGATTTTTCATGATGATGCTGAAAACAATATCAAGTTGCAGCCGGAGGATTCAATTTATATTTTTTCAAAATGGTTGTTCCTTGAAAAACCGTTTGTGACTGTTGAAGGTGAAGTAAGGAGTCTTAAAACCGGTAAGAATTCTGAGGAACTGGTTGAAAAGTCGGCAAAAAAAATCGAAATGAAATTAAAGCTTGAAAATTTGAAGGCTGAACTTGAAAACCTGAAGTCAAAAGCCGAGGAGATGAAATTAAACGAAACAACAGATTTTGAAAAAATGAAGTTAGAGATTAAAGCAATGGAATTGAAAATCAGGCAGAAGGAATTAGAGGCAACAAAGACATCCGATAAGATCAAGCTTGATTTGATTAAAAACCTTAAAGTCCGGGATGCAATACTTTCAGCAGGAAATCTCACAAAGGATGCCTATCTTAAAAAAGGCGAAATTCTAAGGCGTGATAAAGACGGGACGGTTTCGCGAATATACTTTAATGTCAGGAAAGCAATGGCTGAAGACCCGGAAGAAAATATCCTGCTTCAGGCGTATGACAGAATAATTATTCATTCGATATGGGAAGAAAAATATAAACAGACAGTTTCTGTAGAAGGTGATGTCCTGAACCCCGGGGTATATCAATTTACGGAAGGCATGAAGGTGAGCGACCTTGTCTTTGCAGCAGGCAATGTCCTTGAATCAGCATATCTGGATAAAGCCGAGATATCATCGCAGAGTATAAAAGGCGGCAAGAGCATGAGGGGAGAGTATAAAACGATAAACCTGAGAAAGGCCCTCAGAGGCGACCATGTCCAAAACCTTTCTTTAAACCCCTATGACAGGTTGTATGTAAAACGCATTTCAGAATGGCAGGAAGAGCTGTTTGTCACTGTTAGCGGAGAGGTAAGATTCCCCGGTAAATACATTATTAAAAAAGGTGAGAGGTTGTCCGAGCTTATTGAAAGGGCAGGCGGATATTCGGGAAAGGCGTATCTGAAGGGCGCAGTTTTTATGAGGGAACGCGTAAGAAAACTGCAGCAGAAGCAGATTGATGAGATGGTAGACAGGCTCGAAAGGGAACTCATGAGCGCCGGAACAGCACAGATGGCAACTGCGGCTTCTCCGGCAGAGGCCAAGATGATGAAGCTGGAGGTAGAACAGAAGAGACGGTTTATTGCAAAACTCGCTTCAGTTAAGGCTAAAGGCAGGATAGCGGTTCAGCTATATCCTCCGGATAAGCTGAAGGAGACTTCATATGACATTGAACTCGAAGACGGCGATTCCTTATATATACCCACGGACCCGATGACAGTTCAGGTAATAGGTTCTGTTTATAGCCAGAATGCCTTTGTGTATGAAAAAGACAAGAAGGAGTATAACGACTACATAGACCTTGCCGGTGGTTATACCAAAAACGCCGATAAGGATAATGTATATATACTGAAGGCCAATGGTGTTGCAATGAAAGTAAGCAATGGGTTCCTTGGTCTTTCATGGAACAGTGACAGGTTCAGGTGGGAGGCGGGCAGCGGACAGGTGGACTCGGGAGATACCATAGTTGTTCCCGAGAAACTTGAAAGAGTTGCATGGATGCGGAATATCAAGGATGTTACGCAGATTCTATATCAGATTGCAGTTTCAGCGGGGGTGATCTTTGTTGCTTTCTAAGGGTGTGATAAATATTGTAATAATTTTAGCATGTGTTTTGATGGTTGTCCGGACCTCTGTGGCTTCTACAAACGTTCCCGTAGGCGACGATACCTACGACGTCCTGCTCCGGCTTGAAGCAGAAGGGGTTATTCAGAGTGGTCTGCTTTCAACCGGACCTTTAAGCCGCAAGGAAGTATCAAGACTGATAGTTGAGGCTGAGAGGAATTCAGAGGGTAAAAGCCTTTTCATACAGCGTTTGGTCCAATCCCTGGAAAAAAGGTTCAGGGACGAACGTGGTGGAACGAAACACATGAATATCGAATATATAAAGCCTCTTGACAGGGTTTATGCCAGGTATATTTACTCTGATAGCGATCCACAGGAGGTAATCTATAACAATGATGGTGACACCTATAAAAAAGGCTCCAACGCAAGGGTTGGCCTTACATCAAGGGCGGATTTCGGCTGGGTTTCTTTTTTCGTCAATCCTGAGGCAAGGTATTCCGATTCCGGCAGTGAGACGGATATAATAATGAAGCGGGATTATGGTGTTCTGAGTTTTTTAGGCCTGGAGCTCGAGTTAGGCAAGGATTCACAGTGGTGGGGGCCGGGACGTCATGGTTCCATACTACTATCCAATAATCCCGAGCCTATGAATATTATAAAAATTACAAACCCCCATCCCGTCCTTCTGCCCTGGATATTCAGGTATCTTGGTCCTTTTAATTTTACCGTATTTGCAACAGAGCTCTCGAAAGACAGGGTTGTGCCCAAGCCGTATTTATGGGGGATGCGTCTTGATTTCAAGCCCATACCATATTTTGAGATAGGACTCCAGCGAACAGCGCTTTTAGGTGGAGAAGGCCGTTCGGAAGACCTTAAGACATGGTGGGACAGCTTCTCCGGTATAGGGGAGAATCCGGCAAATGATCTTGCGGGAGACCCTAACGATATCGAGGCAGGGGACCAGAGAGTGGGCTGCGATATAAAGCTGACACTTCCTCTGAAATGGCAGCCATTGCAGATATACGCAGACGCAGCCGGAGAAGACGAGGCAGGGGGACTGCCGACCAAGTGGGCGTATATCGGAGGTATTTATCTGCCGCGGATTGCAGGCCTTGAGAGGATAGGGTTCAGGGCTGAATATGCAAACACCTATTTAAAAGACCTTCCGAACGTCTGGTATAATCATGATATTTACAGAACAGGCTATAGATACAAGGGCAGGATAATAGGGCATCATATGGGCACTGACTCGAGGGACCTCTTCTTTGAGGTGAGTTATCTCGTGCCCGAGATGAACGGCTGGATCAAGCTATCATATGATAAGGAGCAGCATAGTCTGTCCAGCAGCATTCACCCCACCAAGGTCGAATCGTCTGCAAGTGTGAAGTTTGATGTGGGCGGGGGTGTGAGCCTGGAAGGACGGTATATCCACGGACGTTTAAAGGATTACGAAGACCTGTCTGATAAGGACAGCAGGATCAATCTGGTCTCTATCGAGCTGAGTTATAATTTTTGATGAAGTGTATGTCTTTTTTTTTATGAAACCGGCAATTTGTGTTATAAACAGTCCATGAACGAGAATATCTTCAGGGAATACGATATAAGGGGGGTTGCCGGGAGGGACCTTACGGGAAAGTTTGCTGTTTCCCTCGGCAAGGCGTTCGTTACATATCTCGGAAGGGTAAATCCCGAGGCTAAAAGTATAACCATAGGCAGAGATGCAAGGATAAGCTCCGGGGAGCTTGCCGACGGTATGATAGAAGGAGTGGTCAGCTCCGGAATAAACGTCATTGATGTCGGTCTCTGTCCCACACCTCTTCAGTATTTTTCTCTGTTTCATCTTGATGTTGACGGCGGCATTATGGTAACAGGCAGTCACAACCCGCCTCAGTATAACGGTTTTAAACTGAGTGTCGGCAAGGAGACTATTTTCGGGGATTCCATTCAGGGGCTGAAGGATATCCTGCTGAAGCAGGAATGGTCTGAGTGTCAACACAGGGGCAGTATAAAGGAATACGATATTATTTCCGCGTATAAAGAGTTCATTGTCAGCAGGTTTTCTTATCTGTCGGATAAAAAATACAGGCGTTTGAAAATAGTTGTAGATGCGGGTAACGGGACAGCCGGGCTGGTAGTACCCGATCTGCTGGATGCAGCCGGGTGTGAGGTGATGCCCCTTTACTGTGAGCCGGACGGAAGGTTTCCAAATCATCATCCGGACCCTACGGTCGTAGAGTATATTGAAGACCTGATAAAGACAACCAAAACCTGGGGGGCTGATTTAGGCGTTGGATACGATGGGGATGCAGACAGGATCGGTGTTGTTGATGCAACGGGAAATATAATCTGGGGGGATCAGATAATGATAGTGCTTTCAAGGGAAATCCTGAAGAGGGTCCCCGGAGCCGTTATTGTCGGTGACGTAAAATGTTCCCAGGTAATGTTTGACGACATAGAACGGCACGGCGGCAGGCCCATAATGTGGAGGACAGGGCACTCCCTTGTGAAAGACAAGATGAAAAAGGAGGGCGCTGTTCTGGCCGGAGAATTCAGCGGCCATATATTTATTTCAGATGGTTATTTAGGGTATGATGATGCTGTATACACAACCATGAGGATTATAGAAATAATGAAAACCCGGGGGTTGGGTATAAATGAACTGCTCTCTGATATCCCGCAGATGTACAATACTCCGGAGATAAGAATAGAGTGTCCCGAGGATAAAAAGAAATCAGTGGTGCAGAGAGTGGTGAAACGGTTTCAGGAGCAGATGGCATCCGGTAACGGGCAGATTCCAGTAAAGGGTCTCCATGACATAGACGGTGTAAGAGTGGTATTTGAGAGGGGATGGGGACTTGTAAGGGCAAGCAATACTCAGCCGGTTGTGGTTATGAGGGTGGAGGCGGAGGATGAAGAAAGTCTGAACAGCTACAAGGCCCTGCTGGATAAGGAACTCAAAGATGCAATGGAGGGTAAAGTAATATGAAGGCAGTTATCCTTGCAGGCGGCTCAGGTACAAGGCTGTGGCCCCTGTCCCGTAAGGAGTATCCAAAGCAGTTTCTGAAGATAAACGGCTCTCGTTCACTTCTTCAGCAGACAGTAAAGAGGCTTGCACCTCTTGTGTCCGGAGAGGATTTTGTGGTGGTGACCAATGAAAAACACAAATTTCACGTTATTTCCGACCTTAATGCAATAGAGGGAAGTCCCGGCAATAACCTTATTCTTGAACCTGTCGGCAGGAATACCGCTCCGGCCATAGCTCTTTCAGCCATCTACTGCAATGAGAGACTCGGATGCGGGTTGGATGAGGTAATGGTAGTCCTTCCCTCGGATCATATTATAAGGCCTGAAGATGAGTTCAGGACTTATCTGAATATGGCTGCCGAGGTTGCGAGGGCCGGCTTTCTGGTGACCCTTGGGATAAAACCCACAAGGCCCGAGACCGGATACGGCTATATTAAAGCAGGCCGGCCGGTCAGCCTGAAGACCGGACAACACTCAAACATGCCTGAAAACAGTTGTTTCTCAGTGGAAGAATTTAGTGAAAAACCCGACAGGGAGACAGCCGGGCGCTATTTCTCCGAGGGCAAACACTTCTGGAATGCAGGGATATTTGTCTTTACCATTGGTACAATCCTTGATGAGTTAAGACAGTGGAGCCCTGACATTTACCAAAAACTTGGTGAGGGGTTTGACAAAGCCCTTTCACTCTTTCAGGAGATGCCGGATATCTCTATTGATTACGCCGTTATGGAGAAGTCGGAAAAAGTGGCTGTAATGCCCGTTGACCTGTACTGGAACGATGTCGGGTGTTTTGAATCCATGTACGAGGCATTTGAAAGGGATGAAGACGGGAATATAAAGATAGGGGATGTCCTCTCCATTGATACAAGGGATTCTTTTGTAATAGGCAACAAACGGCTCATTGCAACTATAGGTCTTGAAGGCATTGTGGTTATAGAGACTGATGATGCCATGCTTATCACAACAAAGGATCAGACCCAGAAAGTGAAAGAGGTTGTTGATACTCTCAGGGCTCAGGGCAGGCGGGAAGTATTGGAGCATACCAGTGTATACAGGCCCTGGGGGAGTTATACAGTGCTTGAAGAAGGACAGAGGTACAAGATCAAGAGGATAGAGGTCAATCCCGGTGCGAGGCTGAGCCTTCAGATGCATTATCACAGGTCCGAGCACTGGGTGGTGGTGAAGGGCACTGCAAAGGTGACAATCGGTGAGGGGGAAAGGTTTATTCATGAAAACGAGTCAGCCTATGTGCCGAAATCCACCCTCCACAGGCTTGAAAATCCCGGCAAGGTACCGGTGGAGATAATAGAGGTCCAGAATGGCGAGTATGTGGAAGAGGACGATATTATGAGATTTAATGATCTGTACGGAAGGGAAGAGAGAGAATAAAGAGCTGAATGTTGTTGCAGTAGCGGCTTGTTGTTTGAATTTAAAGAAGGAGGGATTTGAACTCATGGAAGCAGCAGAATTAAAAAGAAAGGACCTGCCATATGCAGGCCGCAAGGCCCTTATCACGGGCATTACAGGTCAGGATGGTTCTTACCTGACGGAGTTTCTCCTGTCAAAGGGTTACGAGGTTCATGGTCTGATCCGGAGGGCGAGTACATTTAATACGGGAAGGATTGATCACATTTATGTAGACCCCCATACTTCGGGTGCGAGACTTTTTCTTCACTACGGAGACCTTGCAGACTCCGGTCAGCTTACACATCTTATTTACAATATCAGGCCTGACGAGGTATATCACCTTGGCGCTCAAAGCCATGTGCGTGTAAGTTTTGATATGCCCGAATTTTCAGGAAATATAACCGGCCTGGGCACAACAAGGCTTCTTGAGGCAATCCGGAGGAGCGGAATAAATACGAAGTTCTACCAGGCATCCTCTTCAGAGATGTTTGGTGCGTCTGCACCACCACAGAACGAGAAGACACCATTTTATCCAAGAAGTCCGTATGCCGCTGCAAAAGTCTATGCCTACTGGATGACTGTTAACTACAGGGAAGGTTATAACATGTTTGCATGTAACGGTATATTATTTAACCATGAATCGCCCCGCAGGGGTGAGACCTTTGTAACAAGAAAAATTACACGGGCAGTGGCGGGTATCATAGCCGGAAAGCAGAATAAACTCTATCTTGGAAACCTTGAGGCCAGAAGGGACTGGGGTTTTGCCCCCGAGTACGTGGTATGCCAGTGGCTGATGCTCCAGCAGGACACGCCTGCCGATTATGCAATCGGTACGGGCGAGAGTCATTCGGTAAGAGATTTTGTAGAGCTTGCCTTCAGATATGCGGGAATAGAGATAGGGTGGGAAGGGGAAGGAGTTGACGAAAAAGGTGTTGTTCGTTCCCTGTCCCCTGATCTCCGGAATCAGACTGCTGTCAATACCGGAGATGTTATTCTTGAGATCGATCCAAAGTATTTCCGTCCCACAGAGGTGGAATACCTGCTTGCTGATGCATCAAAGGCAAGGGAAACGCTTGGCTGGGAACCAAGGGTGACATTTAAGGAGCTTGTAAGGATAATGGTGGCATCCGATATGGAACTGGCTGGAGTGAACCTGCCCTTTGACGGGAAAAAAGTTCTGGAAGAGAAGGGTATAAACTGGACGAACAATGTACAGACGGTGGGGTAAGGTTGGTGATGCATAAATCTTCCGGAATTTATGTTGCCGGTCATCGCGGACTTGTCGGCTCTGCTATTGTGCGGAGGCTTCAATCCGAAGGATACACGGATATTATTACCCGTACTCACTCTGAACTTGATCTTACGAAACAGGCTGAAGTCGAGGAATTTTTTAAAAAAGAACGGCCCGGGTATGTATTTCTTGCAGCAGCAAAGGTTGGTGGTATTGTAGCAAACAACACATACCCGGCTGAGTTTATTTATACCAACCTCATGATTCAGACCTGTATACTGCATGCCGCATACCTGAGCGGCGTTAAAAAACTTGTCTTTCTTGGAAGCTCCTGTATATACCCAAAATTTGCTCCCCAGCCAATGAGGGAAGAATATCTGTTGACAGGTGAACTTGAGCCCACAAACGAGCCCTATGCAGTTGCAAAGATTGCCGGCATAAAGATGTGCCAGGCGTATAACAGGCAGTATGGAACCAATTTTATATCAGTGATGCCCACAAACCTCTACGGCCCTGATGACAACTTTGACCTTGAGACCTCTCATGTCCTTCCTGCAATGATAAGAAAATTCCACGAAGCCAAATTCAATAAACCCGGGCTACAACCTGTTGTTCTCTGGGGCACGGGCTCACCCCGCCGTGAATTCCTGCACGTCGATGATCTTGCCGACGCCTGTCTTTTTCTCATGGAAAATTATGACGTAAAACCAGGTATTGACCCCGGTCTGATCAACATCGGCGCCGGGAAGGACATAACCATAAGAGAGCTTGCCGGGATTATAAAGGAGACCGTGGGTTTTAAGGGCAGTATAACCTGGGATACAACCAGACCTGACGGCACCCCGCAGAAGCTGCTTGATGTGACCAAACTGAAATCACTCGGCTGGAACCCCAAGATATCCCTGAAACACGGAATCAAGCAGACGTACGATTGGTATCATACACACGTAACCCGATAGATTGAAAGCCTGCCAGCCTGCCTGTTAGCTTGTTACTATCCGGTAAAACTGTCCCTGCTGCCATTGCAGGGTTTTTCACGGTGAATTGCCGATAGCGTTCAATTCCTGTTAAAATAGAATTTGTCTGCTGCAACTGTCACAATGTAATAATATAAAATAAAAACTATATAAAGGAGGGGGGTATGCCACATCAAAAAGTTCTTGCCTTTGTTCTTGCAGGTGGTAAGGGTGAGAGGCTCTTTCCCCTGACAGCCTTTCGTTCGAAACCGGCAGTACCGTTTGGAGGACGTTACAGGATCGTCGACTTCGTCCTGAGCAACCTTGTGAACTCACAGATATTCTCCATCTACCTGCTTGTCCAGTATAAATCACAGTCCCTCATCGAGCATATCAGACAGCACTGGGTCATGTCCCCAATTGTAAGAGACCACTTTATAGCTGTCGTGCCCCCGCAGATGAGGATGGGACCCGAGTGGTTTCAGGGAACTGCGGATGCCATCCTTCAGAACATTAACCTCATCACACAGCAGAATCCCAGGCTGGTTGTGGTATTCGGAGCCGATCATATCTACAGGATGGACATCAGACAGATGATGGATTTTCATCTTGCCAACAACGCTGATGTGACAGTGGCTGCAAGACCGGTACCCGTTAAAGAGGCGTCAGCCTTCGGGGTTATTCAGACGGATGCGGACAACAGGATTGTGGGATTCCAGGAAAAACCGGAAAACCCCACACCCATGCCCTCTGACCCGACAAGGGCTTACGTCTCAATGGGGAATTATATATTCAGCAAGGATGTGCTTATCAGTGCACTTGTCGAGGCACAACAGAAAAAGCACCATGACTTCGGCTCTCATATCCTGCCGGATCTCGTTAAGTCCGGCAAGCTGTTTGCCTATGATTTTGCCACCAACACAATCCCCGGAACAAAAGCATACGAAGAGACGGGATACTGGAGGGATGTCGGTACAATAAAGGCCCTCTTTGAAGCCCATATGGATATGCTTGGAGAGGAACCGCGCTTTGAACTCAACAATCTCCAGTGGCCGATTTATCCATCAGGACAGAAGGCCCCGGCCTCAAAGATAATGAAGGCAGAGATTATCAACAGCATGATCTCCGAAGGTGTGACCATAAAAGATGCGGTAATAAAAAACTCCGTTATTCGGACCGGTGTGGTGATCGAAGAGGGGGTGGTTGTTGAGGATTCCATTTTAATGGACAACTCCGTCCTGAAGAAGGGATGCCATCTGAAGGGGGTTATAGTGGATAAACTGAACAACATAAAGGAAGGTTCACGGATCGGTTTTGCCGCCGAGGACGAAAGGTTCGGACTCCATGTTGACCCCTCCGGAATAAGGGTTATTCCAAGAAGAGGGTGGAGAGACGGTCAGTAAAAACACCTGATATCCGGCTGTCAAGCTCAGGAGATATACATGTTCTTATGGACCGGTTTTGTGCTCTGCACATTACTGATCGTTTATTCAGGTTCGAAGCTCTCAAAGTACGGAGATGTAATTGCCGAGAAGACAGGCCTCAGCAGGACATGGGTAGGCCTGGTTCTGCTCGCCTCGGTCACCTCACTGCCCGAGCTTGTAACAGGCATAACCTCCGTTACATACACCGGCACTCCGGATATTGCAGTAGGCGATATCCTCGGAAGCTGCGTATTCAACATGCTGATCCTTGCAATGCTTGATGCAGCATACCGTCCCCTGCCCATCTCGACAAAGGCCCATCAGGGACATATACTTTCCGCCGGCTTCGGACTGCTTCTCATCTCAATAGTTGCAATGAGTATCTTTGCAGGAACAGCTATAGACCCGATCGGATGGATCGGACCTTATACCCTGCTGATAATAGTCATTTATTTCATTGCAATGAGGACGGTGTTTTATTACGAAAAGAGAAAAATCGCCGCCTTTATAAAGGAGACCGTACAACCAAGATACGAAGACATACCAACCAGGACCGCCGTCATCCATTACAGCATCAATGCAATGGCCGTTATTATTGCCGCTGTCTTCCTGCCGGAGATCGGCAAGGGGATTGCGGAGACGACCGGGTTGGGACAGACCTTTACAGGCAATATTTTTATTGCCATCTCCACCTCCCTGCCCGAGGTGGTGGTCTCCCTGGCCGCCCTCAGGATAGATGCAGTAGACCTGGCGATCGGCAACCTTTTTGGAAGCAATATCTTTAATATATTCATCCTTGCCATTGACGACATCTTCTTTACCAAAGGCCCCATTCTTTCCTTTACCAATACCAGCCACATAATCTCCGCCCTCTCAGCCATTACAATGATAACCATTGCAATCATAGGGTTAACCTACCGTTCAACAAAAAAACCCCTTTTCATGGCATGGGACTCTCTGGGAATCCTGCTGGTGTATATAATTAACCTGATGCTGCTGTATGCAAGCATATAACCTGATATTATGAATAACAGGATGGATTGGCACAGGAAAGAAACAAGTGAGGTCGTTGACCGGCTGAACTCATCCCTTCAGGGACTCGCAAATGAAGAGGCCCGGAGACGGCTTGTTGAATACGGCCCGAATGAACTGAGGGAAAAGAAGAAAAAGGGTCCCCTCATGCTCTTTTTAGACCAGTTCAGGGATTTCATGATCCTTGTGCTGATTGCTGCCGCCGTTGTCTCGGGAATTGTAGGTGATGCCTCCGACACCATAGCCATAACAGTAATCGTTATCCTTAATGCCATTATAGGTTTTGTACAGGAATACAGGGCTGAAAAGGCAATGGCAGCCCTCAGGAAGATGGCATCACCCACTGCAACTGTAAAAAGAGATGGAGTGCCGGCAAACATCCCGGCATCCGAGCTTGTTCCCGGTGATGTTGTAATACTTGAGGCAGGAAAGATCGTGCCGGCAGACATGAGGCTCCTGGAGGCAGCCCGGTTAAAGACCGAAGAATCCGCACTGACAGGTGAATCCATTCCTGTAGAGAAGCACACAAACACCCTGCATGAGGAGAAGCCGCCGCTTGCGGAGAGGAAGAATATGGTTTACCGGGGCACCTCCGTAACCTATGGCCGCGGGCTGGCAATGGTTGTAGCAACAGGCATGAATACGGAACTCGGCAGGATTGCCGCCATGCTTCAGGAAGAGGAAGAGGTAAAGACACCGCTTCAGAAGAGGCTTGCAAGGTTCGGACGAAAACTCGCCATCGGCATCCTTGCCATATGCGCCATAGTCTTTATAGCCGGCATCTTGAGAGGGGTTTCACCGGTGCTGATGCTGCTCACAGCCATCTCCCTGGCAGTTGCAGCAATCCCGGA
>BTTF01000051.1:0-16583 GCA_036244995.1 bacterium
ACAAAAAGGTCGAAATCTATTATTCCCAGAACCATTCCGTTATAGTCCCTCTTCGCAATAGCCTCAATTAACCCTGTTGAGTATATCTGGCCCCTGTCCCTGTTTAATACGTCAACAGGAGGAGATATCTCATCCGCTATGACTGTCTCCTTGTCAAAGACTTCCCGGAGATTCCCTTTAATCTCACTGAGAAGCCACCACTGTATCTTGGCTACAGGGAGTATAAATATCCTTTCTGCTTCCTGGAACCACATGGAATTAACAGAACACCGGTATGGTTGTTTCAGGCAGAAGACCTTTCTTCCGGGCCTTGACAATGAGGGTCTCAACTGCCCTTTGTCCTTCTTCTCCGACGTCTGTACTGAACTCGTTGACGTACAGGTCAATATGTTGCCTTATTACCCTGTCGGACATCTCCTGTGCATACAGCTTAATATATTTCATCGGCTCATCCGGGTGAGACCTGGAGTAACCGATACTTTCTGCAATAAGGCGTTCAATACTTCTTAGCCGCTCCTTACCGAGACTCCTTCTGGCAACTATCCCCCCAAGGGGTATGGGCAGGCCTGTTTCCTCCTCCCACCACTTCCCTAAATCCATTACCTCCGTCAATCCATACAGGGGATAGGTAAACCGCCCTTCATGGATTATGAGCCCGGCATCGGCTTCTCCGGTCTTGACGCTCTCCATAATGCGATGAAAAGGCATGGGTATTGCGTGACCTTCAAACTCACGGTCATAGAGACACAGCAGTAGAAAAGCGGTTGTCAGTTTTCCCGGTATTGCTATCCTTTTGCCCTTAAGCTCCTCTATGCTTATCTTTTCCCGGGCAACCACAAGGGGACCACATCCCTTTCCAAGGGCACCCCCGGAGCGTAAGAGACAATAATCTGCAAGCAGGTGGCCAACTGCGTGAAAGGAGACCTTTGTTACGTCAAGCTCCCCCCTCAGTGCCATCTGATTGAGGTCCTCCACATCCCCGAGTCTCTCACTGAAGACAATCGCTCCTGTGTCTATCTTCCTGTGGACCAGGGGATGGAAGATAAACGTATCATTGGGGCAGGTCGAAAAACCCAGCGATACTTCCTGACTCATCAGAACTTTACCTTGGGTGTCTCCTTCTGAGCCGTGGGTATCTCGTAATACTTTGCCTCGCCCACTCCTGCCAGAGAGGCAACGAACCTTCCAACTACAGTCCTCCTGTATGTATTAAGGGTACGGACCGCGTCATTATAACGTTTCCTCTCAACAGCAATCCTGTTCTCCGTTCCCTCAAGACTGTCCTGCAGCTTAAGGAAAGACTCATTGGCCTTTAACTGCGGATAGCTCTCTTTAAGGAGGAGTAAGCGCGAAAGTGTACCTTCAAGCCCGCGGGAGGCCTGAATCTTCTGTCCAACGGTCTTGGCCTGAAAATACTTGGTTCTTGCCTCTGCTATATTCTCAAAGAGTTCCTTTTCGTGTTTTGCATACCCCTTCACTGTCTCAACGAGATTGGGTATCAGGTCATAGCGCCTCTTGAGCTGATTTTCAACCTGGGCCCACTGTGCCGTGACCTGTTCATCCATGGTAACTACCCTGTTGTACTGTGCGATCCCCCACCCAACAACAGCTGATGCAGAAAGCAGAAAGATTGTAAGTACGATCAGAAAAATCTTTAATCCCTTATTCATTTATAACCTCCTGTCAATAGTCAATCACTACCATCCCCCTGAGGCTCCACCGCCACCAAATCCACCGCCACCTCCACCGCCGAATCCGCCGCCACCAAACCCTCCTCCACCTGACCATCCCCCTCTGCGACCAACACCTGAGAACAGAAGGAGGAGCAGGAAGAGCCTCGGGTTTTTTATAAATAGTATGACGGCAAATATAAGGAAGACAACTGTCAGTATTATACCGGGCAGTCCCATCTCCTTGCCGGCCCTGTTGCGTGAAACCCTGACCGTGGGCATTCCTGTTATCTGAACACCCTTGTTGCTTGCAATCTTCTGGGCCACTGCAAGAACAGCGGCATATATGCCTGTAGAATAATCCCCTTTTCTGAAATACGGGACTATGTATTGTCTGCCGATGGAGCCCACAAGGCTGTCGGGCAGTATGCCCTCCAGTCCGTACCCGATCTCGAACCTGTACTTCCTGTCCCTGGATACAACGGTGAAGAGGACGCCGTTGTCCTTCCCCTTCTGACCGATTTTCCATTTTTCTGCAATCCTGAGGGAAAAGCCATCAATACTCTCTCCATCAAGGCTCCGGACGGTCAGGACGATTACCTGGGCTGTGGTCTTCTGTTCGAGTTCCCTGAGATAGCTATCCATCTTCATCTCCACATCATCTCTGATAATACCTGCAAGGTCAACCACATAGTTTCTGGGTGTTGCCGGAGGTTTAGGCGTGGATGCCCATGAGATTGAGGTCAGACAGAGCAGTGTGATGAGGGACAGGACTATGCTTCTACGTATTGAGGTCATTGATAATCCTGCCTATCCTCTCTGTGCCCATGTAGTATTCTTCAAAAAAGTCAGTCAGCTCATCCATGGAGAGGGTGAGTTCGTTCCTTTTAAGCAGCAGCATCTTCTCAAATATCCCTGTTTCAATGGATGTCATCTCCTGAAGCGTAACCACCACATCATGACTCTTTACAGGAGGCTCCTTGCCAAGCAGATAAATAATCGCCCTGAAGAGGGGGATATACCCTGTAATTGACTCTGAAAGTTTCTCTTTGAGGAGGGTTTTGTCTCCGAGAGAGGAGATATACCCCTGCCTCAGCCAGATGAGTTTTGTCTTTATTTCCCTTTCGCACTGAAGCCTGATGTCTTTGTCTTCAATCTCCAGTCCTGCCAGTATGTCGTCACCAAAGACCGTGTGGTGTATCAGTTTGAAGTTGAAGAACTCTATGGGAAAGACATCAAGGGATCTTTTTATGTATTCCGGGGTCATGATCAATGGCGCTGCTACGCCTTTTTTTCTGTATTTCTTGCCCAGAGGCGCCAGAAATTTGATAAACCCAAGATTCATCTCTTTAAGAACAACCACTGAATTGATATCAGAGGTCTTTTTGTTGAAGTCAGGGGTGAGGGCACTGCCGACAATATGAAAGGAGTGCAGGTTGTCGGAGTCTCCCTTCATGATGTCCTCTATAAAAGGGGTTATCCTGTCTGAAACTTCCGGAGTGATGCCTTTAAGGTTTAAATTTTCCATTTCAAATTATAACATTTTTTACCGTACTTAAATTAAAAGAGAAAGACACCCCTGACCATAATGTTGGGCCGGCAGGCTTTTTATGGCTCATATGCAGACTTGTCGCCTATATCATAGTGCATGGGCATCGGGACCTTTCTTATTGTAAAGAGCGCCATAAGCCCTGCTATCAGAATGAGTCCAAAGGCAGCGCCCCTGGGGCTAATGCCTCTTACAGAGAGGATCAGGATATAAATCGGCATGATGATGGCCAGAAGGTAACCCTCGTTCAGCCTGAAGCAGAAGGCCTCTTTTGCTGTGATAAAACCAAGGCATCCGGAAAGGGGTAGCAGGAAGAGGGGGCCATAGCCGGTGCCGAACATTACGGAACCTATATCGCCTTTCCCTATCACAAGGACGATTAGTAATGCAACAAGCGAGGCGTAGTACAACCTCTTAAGGAATTTCCTGAATTTTGCTATGTAAAGGTGAATGAAAAAGACACTCATACCAACTGTAAGATAGAGTGAGAGTATGTAGAGAGTGACACCGTATCCCGGCAAGGAGGACCCCGGCTTCTGCCAGTCCCCGCCTGCATAGTCCTTAATGAAGAGGAAGGCGCCAAGGACAAGGAGTATTGCAGACAGGAGTATGCCTGTCCTGTAAAGTATTACAGATGTCCTGTCCTTGCTGCTGAGTGGTTGAAAAACTGTTTTTTCTCCCATATCTCTACCTGTAGGTGACACTCACCCTGTCTTGCCCTGTCAGGATGTCTTGCATGTTGCAGTCCTCTGGCCGGTCCTTTTTTTGTCATCTTTTTCAAGATGACACTTCTTGTATTTTTTTTCACTCCCGCACCAGCAGATGTCGTTTCTTCCAAGTCCTGGTCCGGGTTCTTCAGTTTTCCCGTTAAAGAAAGAAGCAATCTTTTCAAAGATACCCATTTAATTCCTCCAGCCGGATATGTTTATAATTTATTATAATAAAATAATGTAGAAAAATCCCGGGCTGAGACATGCTTTTTATTCCATCAATTTCTGTTAACAGATTATGTTAACAGAAAAGGGTACTATTTTCCCATGAACAAAAATATTCCGGTAAATTATGATGAAATTCAGAGGGCAATGGAGGACATAAAAAGGGACAGGTTCGACTGTTTTCTCGATTTAGAGACCTTTAAAGTGGTTGTCCTCTCAGTTGCCGCCTTAAACGAGGCATTAATGACACTATATGGCAAGACCTCACCGGATTATGAAAAAGATGTAGTCTTTGACAGCGAGGTAAACCTTGATGCAGAACTTTCTGATTCATCTGAGGAGGCCCTGGATATTGCACTCTCAATATTAATGGATGAGCAGAGGTATCTCCGCATACCTGAAAGGAGCGCCGATGAGGCGTTTAATGTAATGAAGAGCTTTATAAATACAGTGGCAGCCCCGGAGTTGAGTGACCGTCTCCGGAGTGCCCTGAACGGAGCCGGCTCGTTCAAGCGGTTCAAGGATGCCCTTTTGTCTGATAAAAAAGAGCGTAAGCGCTGGCATGGTTATAATGCAAAGGCAATGAAGAGGGTTATAGCCGAATGGCTGAAAAGAGAAGCCGGGAATCGGAGGTTGAGCAGAAAAAACGAATCCTGACAGCTCATTTATCAGACATGGTGGAAATCTCTACCTTGTTTTTGGTATTTTAATAACAGCTAACCGGTGAAAGAACTTTTGACAGGCTGACAAGAGACTTGGGGAGTTCAGGAGAAGAATCAGAGAGAAACTTTTTAATTCTTTTAAATCGTGAGTAATCTTGAGGCAGAAGAAGTCTTTTAGCTTCACGATGCCCTCTCGATGGCCACAAGATAAGAAACAGAGAGAAGTTTTTTGATTCTTTTAAATCTTTAGTAATTGTGAGGTTGAAGAAAAGGTTTTGCTGTTTTACAATGCTTTTTCGACAGGTTCAAGATTTGGAAAGAGTTACAGTCGGGGTTTTAAAACCATCCTGACTATACTGTTAATTCTGTCTAAAAAATAGCTGAACCATTACGTAAGTTTGTTTGTATTTAAAAGATTACACGGAACATGGAGGCAGGGCCTCGAATGAATTCTTTATTTTAATGATGATAAGGGGGTATGCAGATTGGAGACTTTGAGAAATCTTGATGAAAAGATAGTATCGGCTATTGAGAAGGTAAGGGTTTTGAGAGAAGAGAAGGTATCTCTTGAAAAAAAAGTGAGAGATCTTGAAGAGTTGCTGAATGAAAAGAATACGGAGATCGAGAGTCTCAGGACAGAAAAGACGTCTGTAAAGGGACAGATCGAGGAGTTGCTCAGCGAACTGGAAAGCATAGAGCTGTAGAGAGGGGAAATGGGCAGTGTTGAGGTAAACATACTGGGGCAACGATACAGGATTAAGGGTGATGCTCCTGATGAGTATATCCAGGAACTTGCGCGCTTTGTTGACGAAAGAATCAGAGCGATTTATGATAAGGATCAAAACACCGTACCACTTAAGGCTACAATACTGGCGGCCCTGGATATTGCTGACGAGCTTTACAGGTACAGGAAGGAACAGGAAGACCTGACGAAGGGTATAGAGAAGAAGACCGAACAATTGGTGAGGCTTTTTGACTGATGGATTGCATGTTTCAAAATATGGAGAAGAAGCATGTCCCCCTCTCAGGACGTTACTGATTATGGATATATTATCAAAATCAAAAGTGGCGCTTGTAATAGGACTCTTTTTATTTACATATCTGATTAACCTTCCCTTTGGTTCTCTCCGGGAGAGGGCAAGGAAATTCTCCTTCAAGTGGTTTTTATATATCCATATCCCCATCCCTGCTATATTCCTTCTGAGGGTGTTTTCACATCTTGAGTTTCGATACGTTCCCATTTTTGTTTTCGCTGCATTAATGGGGCAATTCCATGGCGGGAAGATACATATTTGACATCCGGGTAATGTCTGTCCGCCATAGCAGGGAGACCAAGAGTAGATGATGGAGCAGAAAAAGAGCTTTGTTGACCGGATATGGGACCTTTTTGCATCGATAAAGCTTGCAGTTGTGCTTTTCCCCCTCATCGCCCTTTCTTCCATAGTTGGTACAGTCATTGAGCAGGGGGCGGAACCTGAAAAGAACCTGATGCTTCTGAAACGGATATTCGGTGATTCCCTTGCCCCTTCAGCATACAGGGTTTTCGAGTCCCTCGGTTTTATGGATATGTACCGTTCATGGTGGTTTGTAGCCCTTCTTGTCCTCTTTTCAGCAAACCTCATTATATGTTCTCTCGACAGGCTTCCCCGTATATGGAGACTCGTCAGGGAACCGCTAAAGCCGCTAAGTCCACTGATGGTCAAGACCGTTTCCATACGAAAAGACGTGCACCTTAAGGGGTCCCCGGAGGCTATAAGGGGAAAACTCATGCAGGCGCTTAAATCCCTGGGCTTCAGTGCTCAGGACAGCCCTATCGAAGACGGAGGTTACCAGCTCTATTCACAGAAGGGGAGGTACTCAAGACTCGGTGTTTATATAACGCATCTCAGTATCATCGTCATTATGCTGGGTGCCGTGATTGGAGTATTCTTTGGTTTCAAGGGGTATTTGCCCCTTCAGGAGGGCTATGCCTCTGATATTGCATATGCAAGTGATGACAGTACGCACAAACTTGGCTTTACCATTAGGTGTGACGACTTTGATGTTGAGTTTTATGATATGTCGGATATGCCGAAGGTTTTTAAAAGCCGGCTTACTGTTATTAAAGACGGAAAAGAGGTTTTGAAGAAGGTTGTAGAGGTGAACTCTCCCCTCAGGTATGGGGGATATACGTTTTACCAGTCAAATTACGGAATGGTTCCCGATGCAAAGGGTTATTTCATTCTAAAAATCAGGGGCAGCAGTGGCAAGACAGTGACCGTCAACAGGATGCCCGGTGAGTCCTTTGTAATCCCCGGCACAGAGATTGTCGGTACAATCAAGAACTTCAGTCCCGCCCTTGCAACCGATAACTCCGGGAAGACCTTCACATATTCGGATATGATGAATAATCCTGCTGTCTACATAGAATTTTCAGACCATGGCAAGGCAAAGTATGCAGGGTGGATACTGAGGCGTTTTCCTTCAACATGGCGTCTCCCTGACGGCAATATTGTTGAGTTTGTAGACTATTGGGGGGTTCAGTATACAGGTTTGCAGGTCAGAAAGGACCCCGGTGTATGGTTGGTCTATCTTGGAAGTGGTATAATGACTTTGGGTCTTTACCTGGCCTTTTTTATGAGCCACAGGAGGATTTGGGTCCTGGTCGGCAGAGAGGGTAAGTACAGTGAGGTTACAGTACTGGCCTCAGCGAGTAAGAACAGGGCATCTTTTGAAAGAAAGATCGAAAGGTTTATAGCAGACTTGTCGGGAGGAGCAGATGGATAGTTCGGTGCTCTTTGGTATTGCAACTATTGGATATATGCTCTCAATGGTTGCATATATTACATATCTGGTTTTCAGGAAGAGATCGATAGGGGTGGTTGCCACCGGGATAACCGTGGCGAGTTTTGTGGCTCAGACCGCTGCATTTCTGATGAGATGGGTTGAGGGTTATGAGATGGGATTGAGGAGTTTCTGGCGGCCACCTGTTTCAAACCTCTATGAATCCCTTATATTCTTTGTGTGGTGCCTCATACTTGGGTACCTTATTATCGAGTTCAAGTACAGGAACCGCTCTTTCGGTGCCTTTATAACCCCGGTGGCAGGTCTGGCGCTGGCCTTTATAGAGATGACGGGCATGTCAAAGGAGATACAGCCACTCATGCCCGCCCTTCAGAGCAACTGGCTCCTTGCCCATGTCACGATGAGTTTTATTGCGTATGCCGCATTCGGCCTCTCTTTCGGCACGGCCCTGATGTACCTGATAGAGAAGACCGAAAAAAGGACTGAGCCGGCCTATATCTTCTGGACGGTTTCACTTGGTGTCCTCATTGTCCTGCTTGCTGCCATGGGGCTTGATTTCATGAAGTATCACGTTCTGGCTACTAATTCCGAGGTAATAAAGAACTACCTTTTCAGGGCAACTTTCAAAAGCGCTTCGGCTATGGTGTCTCTGGCAAGCTGGATAGGGTCTGTAATTATTATTGCCCTGGTCTGGAGATACGGCTTTTTGTTAAAGAAGATAGTAGCTGCCTTTAATGTAAGCACTGATCTGCTTGATGAACTGACGTATAAGACTGTAGCTGTAGGTTTTCCCGTATTTACCCTCGGTGGGCTCATCTTTGGTGCCATATGGGCTGATCAGGCCTGGGGTGTATACTGGAGCTGGGACCCGAAAGAGACGTGGTCACTTATTACATGGTTTATTTATGCCTTTTACCTGCATGCCCGCCTTATGAGGGGCTGGAGGGGGCGGAGGGTGGCTGTGGTTGCGGTTGTGGGTTTTGTTGCCGTGGTCTTTACCTATCTCGGGGTTAATCTGCTACTGTCGGGTCTTCACAGTTATGGAGCCCTTGGGTAGCGAATATCGAGGCCGGACTGCAAGGCTTCTGAATATTACAGGAGATAAGTTAAAATACAGGATGTAATGGGGTGGCCTCTTTAAAGGAGAAGAGGCTTGGCATTATTTTTAACTGTAAAAACAGGCGGGGTTATTCAGGATTTATCCTGTATGGAGAGCTATGAAAGCATTTGTAGTCGACGATGAGCAACTTGTAAGGTGGTTTCTTGAGAGGGCACTGAAACGGTGGGGTTATGAAGTGATCTCAGTCTCGAATATTAATGATGCCATGGCTATTACAGGAAAAGAAGACTTTGATTTTGATATAGTCTTTACTGATCTGAAAATGCCTGAAGGCAATGGCAGAATTCTGGTGGATCACCTGTGCAAGAAGAGCAAAAGGCCGCATATTGTAGTCTGTTCTGCCTATATTACGCCTGAGATGGATAATGATTTCAGAAGCAAGGGGGTTTTTACACTTAAAAAACCGTTTAAACTCAATGAACTGGAGGAGACACTGAAGAAAATAATCTGAACTTATTTGACAAATTCTTTTTCCGAAAAATATAATAACTTAATTAAGTAGTTAAGATACTTATCAAAATTCATGACAGGAGGTTCACATGGCTGAAGGCGTTATAGAAGTAACAACATCATCCTGGGATCAGGAAGTGTTGGGGTTTAAGGGGCTTGTAATGGTGGACTTCTGGGCTGTATGGTGTGGCCCCTGCAGGATGGTGGCACCTACTGTTGAAGAGATAGCCAGTGAATATGCAGGTAAAGTCAAGGTCTGTAAATTGAATACTGATGAAAACCCTGATATTGCCAGCAGATACAAGATTATGGGTATACCCACACTTATGTTATTCAAGGATGGTGAGAAGGTTGAGCAGATTGTCGGGGCAGTTCCAAAACCACAACTCAAGGCAAAAATTGACCGGTTTTTAGGTTAGTGAGGGAAGATGTTTGACTCGTTAAGTGAAAAATTAGAAGGTATATTTTCAAAGCTCAAGGGCAGGGGGTTTTTAAAGGAGGAAGATGTTGATGTTGCCCTTAGAGAGCTGAGGCTCGTCCTGCTGGAGGCTGACGTTAACTTCAGGGTGGTCAAGGATTTTATCGCCCGTCTGAGGGAAAAGGCCATAGGCAAGGAGGTTCTTGAGAGCTTAACCCCCGGTCAGCACGTCGTAAAGATCGTTCATGAGGAGTTGATCGAGCTCCTCGGCAGTAAAAATGAAAGGATATTATTCGCTCCGAATCCCCCGACGGTAATCATGATGATCGGTCTTCAGGGTTCCGGTAAGACAACGACTGCGGCAAAACTTGCCAATCTGTTTAAAAAACAGGGCAGGAGACCCATGCTTGTGGCTGCGGATCTGCAGAGACCTGCAGCAATTGACCAGCTGACTACATTGGGAGCCCAGATTGATGTCCCTGTCTTTTCTGCGCGGGATGAGAAGGACCCTGTAGCAGTCTCCAGTGCCTCACTTCAAAAGGCACGGCTGGATGCAAGGGATATACTTATAATAGATACCGCAGGACGGCTCCATATTGATGAGGAGCTGATGAGTCAGCTCAAGGGTGTCAAGGCTGCGGTAAAACCGGATGAGGTCCTTTTTGTGGCTGATGCCATGACAGGACAGGATGCCGTTACTGTTGCAAAGAGCTTTAATGAGCAGACGGGCATAGACGGTATAATACTGACGAAGATGGATGGAGACGCAAGGGGTGGCGCTGCCCTGTCGATAAGGGCTGTAACCGGCAAACCCATCAAGTTCATCGGTGTTGGTGAAAAGATAGACATGATAGAGCCCTTTCACCCTGACAGGGTTGCAGCAAGAATCCTCGGGATGGGCGATGTCCTCAGCTTTATCGAGAAGGCCCAGGAGGCGGTTGATGTTAAAGAGGCTGAGGCCCTTCAGAAAAAGATTACCGATGAGACTTTTACCCTCGAAGATCTCAGGGAGCAGTTGCGGAAGATAAAGTCAATGGGGTCAATAGAGAACCTCCTCTCCATGATACCCGGAATGGGTAAACAGCTTAAGGGTGTGCAGGTGGATGAAAAGGATTTTTCAAGGATAGAGGCCATTATAAGCTCCATGACCCCGCGTGAAAGAAGAAACCCTCATATACTGAACGGCAGCAGAAAGAAGAGGGTCGCCCTTGGAAGCGGTACGACCGTTACTCATGTAAACAGGCTGTTGAAGCAGTACAAGGAGATGAAGCGGATGCTGAAGATGTTTAAAGGCAAGAAGGGCAAAAAAGGTAGATTCAGGGGCATGCCGATGCCCTTTTAAATGGGGCGGGGTTTACTTTCCACTATCAAGTATATTAAAATTTTAAGGTTGTATGCCCGATTGCCGGTATGCTAAATATAGTTCAGATGCAGGAGGTGAGTAGTTGGTAAAGATCAGGTTAACAAGGTTGGGGGCTCATAAGAGACCTTTTTACAGAGTTGTTGTTGCAGATTCAAGGACCAGAAGAGACGGAGCCTTTATTGAGATCGTGGGTTTTTATAATCCAATGAAGGACCCCTCTGAAATAAAGATTGACACGGAAAAAGCCAGGTTCTGGTTACAGCGTGGTGCGCAACCGACTGATGCGGTCAAGAGGCTATTACAGAAGGCTGGCCTGTAGGCAGCCGAATCAATCTGATGGAGGTAGCAGAAGATGAAAGAATTAGTGGAATCTATGGCTAAAGCTTTGGTTGACAGACCGGAAGAGGTCGTTGTACAGGAAGTTGAAGGTGAAAAAACCACTGTTCTTGAACTCAGAGTGGCTCAGAGTGATCTTGGCAAGGTAATAGGAAAACAGGGAAAAACAGCGCGGGCCATGAGGACAATCCTTTCTGCAGCAGGAACCAAGATGGGTAAACGCTGTGTCCTTGAAATTCTTGAATAAAACTTGAATAAAAGAATGATATACCCGGAAGGGGGGTGCCTCTTCCGGGGCAGTGTCCTTGCTCCTTCCTTTAAGCCGGTAAAGTCATATCTTCTATCTTCAGGATAAACTATGTCTTCTCTTGTCAGTATCGGTCGAATAGTCAAGTCACGGGGTGTGAAGGGGGAATTTATTGTCCTGCCCCTCACTTTTTCTCTGGAAAGATTTGATGATGTAGCTCGGGTTTATATCAAACTTGATGATGAGATAAAGGAATTTACCATTGAATACTCCAAACCCTATGGCCGTACAGTCATTATGAAATTGCGCGGGATTAACTCCCCTGAAGATGCCGCAACCCTCCGTGGAGGACAATTAATGGTACCGGAGGAGGAGAGTCCCCCGTTGCCTGATGGTGTTTACTATTATTATCAGATAATTGGTCTGAAGGTCTTTACTGTTGAAGGTGTATATATCGGAGAGGTGACCGACATAATCGAGACCGGCAGTAATGATGTCTATGTTGTCAGGGATGGGGAGAAGGAGTATCTGATCCCGGTTATCAGGGATGTTATCAGGGAGATAGACATCAGGAAGAAGAGGATTATTATCTCCCCGGAAGCAGGGCTCCTTGAATGACACCCGGGATATTTGACACCATGACATTTGAGGTCCTGACACTGTTTCCCGATATAATAAGATCGTACCTTTCAGAGAGTATCATGAAGAGGGCGATAGAGCGGGGAGTTGTCAGTGTGGATGTCTATAATATAAGAGACTTTACCACGGATAAACACCGCCAGGTTGATGATTCTCCCTATGGGGGCGGGGCAGGGATGGTCTTGAAACCCGAGCCTGTATGTAATGCCCTGGATTATCTGTGCAAGGATGGGCTGGAGAGGTTTAAAGTGCTGCTTACACCGGGGGGCAGGGTTTTTAACCAGTCGCTTGCAGAGGAGTACTCAGAGAACAGGAGGCGTATCCTCTTTATAGCAGGCAGGTATGAGGGCTTTGACGAGAGGATAAGGGCAGTGTCGGATGAGGAGCTATCCATTGGAGATTATGTGCTGACTGGTGGAGAATTGCCTGCTTTGGTTATAATAGATGCCGTTACAAGATTATTGCCGGGTGTTCTTGGAGACTCAAGGTCTGCTGAAGAGGAGTCTTTTACAACAGGTATTCTTGATTATCCCCAGTATACAAGGCCTGTAGAGTTCAGGGGGATGAAGGTGCCTGATGTGCTGCTTGGCGGAAACCACGAGTTGATAAGAAGGTGGAGGAGAAAAGAGGCACTCAGGCATACCCTTCAGCGAAGACCCGGGTTGTTGCAGAGAGTAACCCTCAGTGAAGAGGATAATGAACTGATCAGGGAGATAAAGGAGGAAGAAGAATGAATATGGTAAGCTCTGTAGAGGAGGCTTTCAGGAGAGAGGTTCCGCAATTCAATATTGGTGATACGGTAAGGATACACGTCAGGGTTGTAGAGGGAGACAAGGAGAGGATTCAGCCCTTTGAAGGTGTTGTTATAGGCCGTAAAGGCAGCGGTATAAAGGAGACCTTCATGCTCAGAAAGGTCTCTCACGGCATCGGTGTGGAGAGAATCTTTCCGGTTCATTCTCCGGTTATCGAGAAGCTTGAAGTCATAAGGCAGGGAGATGTCAGGAGGGCAAAGCTGTACTACCTCAGAGACAAGAAGGGGAAGGCCGCCAAGGTTAAGGAAAAAGAGCATTTCAGACGCTGATACTGATGGGCAACTATCGTGGCCTCTGAAGATCCTTACACCTATGACGACCGTTTCCGCACACAGGGCTATACTCCCCTGTCCGGGGTGGATGAAGCCGGCAGGGGGCCTCTGGCAGGCCCTGTAGTTGCCTCGGCAGTGGTGTTGCCTTCTGGTCTAAGGATAGCGGGGCTTAAGGATTCCAAGAAGCTGAGCCCGAAGCAGAGGGAGGCCCTGTTTTGGGAGATACTTTCTAAGGCTGAAGATATAGGGGTTGGGATTGTCGGTCATGAGGAGATAGACAGGATAAATATATACAGGGCCACGAAACAGGCAATGATAACCGCAATAGAGGACCTCACTAATACTCCGGGAATCCTGATAATAGACGCAATGGAGCTTCCCCTGAAGATAAAGCAGGTCTCCATGCCGAGGGCAGAGAGTATCAGCGCCTCGGTTGCAGCGGCATCAATAATTGCAAAAGTTACCAGGGACAGGCTGATGGATCATTTTCACTCCCTTTATCCTGCCTATGGTTTCAACAAACATAAGGGTTATGCAACCCGGATGCATATGGAGATGCTCGAAAAACACGGACCCTGCCCCATTCACCGCCGGAGCTTCTCTCCGGTTGCCGCACTCAGCCTGCCGTTTTAAAGGAAACATATATGGATTATTTAAACCCCCAGGTTTTTATATTCATTCCATGACTTGATAAATCAGCCGGTTTGTAGTTAAAATTATTGCCGGGCTCAATAAAAACCCTCCAATAAAAAACTTGGCAACAGAAAGGGTACATGCAATGTCGGAAGTTATAAGTCAGAAATCAGAAGGAATTCAGTACGAAACAGTAATCGGCCTTGAGATACATGCGCAACTCATAACAGATACAAAGATATTCTGTGGTTGTTCCACCCGGTTTGGTTCCGGCCATAATACACAGACCTGTCCCGTCTGTATCGGTATGCCCGGTGTTCTGCCTGTTCTGAACCGCCGTGTTGTGGAGTTCGTGGTAAAGACAGGCCTTGCCATGAATTGCAGTATATCTCCTTACAGCCGGTTTGCAAGAAAAAACTACTTTTATCCCGACCTGCCCAAGGGATACCAGATAAGCCAGTATGAACTCCCCATCTGCGGGCATGGGTATATAGATATTGTGACTGACGGGATTGAGAGAAGGATAGGTTTAACACGCATTCATATGGAAGAGGATGCGGGAAAGAACATACATCAGAAAGACGGCAGCCTTGTTGACCTCAACCGCGCTGGTGTGCCCCTTATGGAGATTGTATCAGAGCCTGATATCAGAACACCGAAGGAAGCCTCAGCCTTTATGAAGAAGCTGAGGGCCATCCTCAGATACCTTGGAGTCTGCGACGGTAACATGGAGCAGGGCTCACTCAGGTGCGATGCCAATGTCTCTTTAAGGCCGGTTGGGGCTGAAGATCTTGGAACAAAGGCAGAGATAAAGAACATAAACTCCTTCAGGTTTGTCGAAAAGGCACTTGAGTATGAGATAAAGAGGCAGGCAAAGATACTGAAGGAGGGGGGGCGAATCATTCAGGAGACGAGACTCTGGGACTCAGGAGCAGGCATTACCGTGTCAATGCGTTCAAAGGAAGAGGCTCATGACTACCGCTACTTCCCTGAGCCCGACCTTGTGCCGCTTGAGGTCTCAAAGGAGTGGATTGATGAGATAAGGTCCAGCCTTGTGGAGCTGCCTGATGAGAAGAGGAAGAGGTATACGGAAGAGTTCGGGTTGCCGGACTATGATGCCGGGATGCTTGCCGAGGAGAGGGCGGTTGCAGAGTGGTTTGAAGAGGCTGTCAGGCTTGGCGGCAAGCCGAAGGCAGTGAGCAACTGGATGATGTCCGAGTTTTTGAGGCTCCTTAACGAGACAGGCAGGGAGATATCAGAGGTGCCCCTGACCCCGGCGTGTCTGGTTGACATGCTGAAGCTTATAGATAACGGCACGATCAGCGGTACAATTGCAAAGACCGTGTTTGAGGAGATGTTTCACAGCGGCAAGGAGCCCGGAGTAATTGTAAAAGAGAAGGGGCTTGTCCAGATAACCGATACGTCGGAGATCGGGAAGTTGATAGATGAAGTACTGGCTGCAAATCCTGCTGAGGTTGAGCGGTACCGAAGCGGTGAGACAAAGCTTCAGGGATTTTTTGTGGGCCGGATAATGAAGGCCTCAAAAGGCAAGGCAAACCCGAAGCTTGTTAATGAACTTTTGAGAAAAAAACTCTCCTGAGAAAACCAGCGAGCAAGCTAACAAGCTGGCAGGTGCATTCCCTCTCTGGCTTCCAAAAAGTGTTTGTGGTATAATAATAAATGAAGGTAGTATGTCAAAACAGGAAGGCCTATCACGACTATCACATTGAAGAGACCTGTGAGGCCGGCATTGTACTGACCGGTACCGAGGTCAAATCCCTGAGGGAAGGCAAGGCAAACCTTCAGGACAGCTACGTGTTAATAAAGAATGGCGAGGCCTTTTTGCTGAACTGCCATATCAGTCCTTACAAGTACGGGAATATAATGAACCATGATCCTGTAAGGACGCGGAAATTGCTCTTTCATAAAAAAGAGATTCAGAGACTGATGGGCCAGGCAGCCCGGAAGGGTTTTTCCCTTATACCATTGAAGATTTATTTTAAGGGACCGTACGTTAAAGTGGAGGCAGCCCTTGCAAGGGGCAAGAGACTCTACGAGAAGCGTGAGAGGATAAAGGAGCGCGAAGCAAAGCGTGAGATTGAACGGGCTCTTAAGCAATAATAAATAATTAACGATCAGGGGGCGTATGGATTCGACGGGGGTTACGAGACTCAGGTTGCATGCCGTGGTTCCGTCACCACGAATAAAGACGGAACAAAACACAAACGCCAACAACGAACTGGCACTCGCTGCTTAATTAAAGCAGCGCATCTTTCGGGAGATGTCTGCTATCCCGAAAAGGTGTCGATCAGCAGGCTGGCCTGACATTCCTTCCTCTGGTGTCGGGCGAGACTAAAAGAGGGATAAGGCATTGAGAAGCCTGTCTGGCGGCGACTCAATTGCCTGAAAACCAAAAGACAGACTAAGCATGTAGGAGCCTGAGTGCAGTACTTTCGGACGTGGGTTCGATTCCCACCGCCTCCACCATTCGACTCGTTCCACTCGCTCATGGCGGGCCAGGAAGTATAAAAGTCGAATGGTGTCCAGAGCTTGTCGAGGGACATATTTGCAATGAATATAAACTCCGATGTTTTGACATTCGACTCGTTCCACTCGCTCATGGCGGGCCAGGAAGTATAAAAGTCGAATGGTGTCCAGAGCTTGTCGAGGGACATATTTGCAATGAATATAAA
>BTTF01000052.1:0-16113 GCA_036244995.1 bacterium
CTAAACTCACCTGACAGCTACGAAGCTCCTGCGGAATGGCGGTTAGGGACAATACCTTTTTGGGTGATTTTTTCAGGAAATATATATTCAATATGCCCGTTCTTCCATACTGGTATCTTTAAATTATTCTTTTTAGCCTCTTCAGCAACGTTTTGTACCGCACGTTGCAAAGCCTTAAGTCCTAACAAGGCATATTTATTATGTCTTTTCATTAGCTATTTCTCCGATTCATCTATTATTACAGGCTGATTCTCCGATGTGTCAAACACAACCCAGGAGTCGGCCAACAATTTGTATATTGTTTGAAAGTTGATCCAGCTTCTTTCAAAACGCCGTACAATGTCCTCTTGGGGTATATTATGGCCTCCTTGAGCAACTCTCAGCTTCACACGTTCAATAGCTAACTCCACGGATACCAATTTTAAAAAGTATATGATAATTTTATAACCTTTTGCTTTCATCTCACTGATTTTCTTAATATATATTCTGCCACTGAGTGTTGTTTCAAAAGCAAAAGACTCTTCTTTTCTAACGGATTCGTGAATCTGATGAATCATCAATTTTGCAGCTTTAATCATGGCCTTATTTGGCTGAAATGGAGCCAGTCCTTGAGCTATCAAATCTGCATTTATAAAATTGAAACATCCAGCTTCAACTGGAAGAAATTCTTTCGCAAAAGTTGTTTTTCCAGCTCCATTTGGACCAGCTATGATATAGCACACTTTTTCCATTTACGCGTCTTGCGTCAATTTTATCACTGAACAATAAATATACGAACTGCTCCTTTCTCCCCAAATTTTCCTTCACTATAGCACAATTCAGGATAGCACAATTCAGGAACATATGCAACTCTAATTGACTATTTAAAGTGAATGTTTCATAAAGAAAAAAAGATTGTTTTTTCCTTCAGGATTAACAGCAACTACGTAATACATGTAATATTGGATACTTGTAAGTTGGAATGTCAACAAAGGCATTGCCTGAATTTCAGGAGTTTCCAGGAGCACGAAAGATTGTCCCTGAGAGGACAGTGCCTTTTTATGCTCATTGGGTGAGCAGATTCCTTGCACCTTCTTATTAAGGGGGTCATTAAACCGGCAAATAAAAACAGAGTTTTTAAAAGGCACACACCCCTTAATCCCCTCTTGATAGAGGGGAAAACAGGAAGCATGTATTCTCCCCTCTAAAAAGAGGGGGCAGGGGGTGTGTAAAGAGCGGGTTTTCATATGGTTAACTGTTTGATATTGCTGACGAACATGTCTCTCTGAATAATTGCCGGATTAATATCAGGGAGGTGCAGGCGCTGCTTGGTCATAAAAACGTTGAAACAACAATGATATACACGCATGTTTTAAGAGATATGTCGAATGTCCCCCGAAGTCCTCTTGACGATATCTACATAGAGAGTTGAAACCTCCTCGATTAGCTGCAAAAACATGGTGAGATAAAGTATAAAATTTGGTATGATAGACAAGAGGGTCTGTACCATGGCCGGTTTCCAAATTATTCGATGGAGGTTATGTGAAAATGGCAAGGGCAAAGATAATCTGTACGATAGGTCCGGCTACGTCGTCGGACAAGGTGATTGCATCCATGATCAGGGCCGGTATGGATGTGGCCAGGCTGAATTTCTCCCATGGAACACATGAGGAACACAGGCGTTATATTGACACTATAAGGAAGTGGAGCCTTAAACTTAAAAAACCCGTAGCAATACTCCAGGACCTGCAGGGGATAAAGATAAGGATCGGCAAGGTTGAGGGTGGCGCGGTCAATCTGAAAAAGGGGCAGTCCGTCCTGCTCAAACCCGGCGACGGTATTACCACGGGGCAGACGATCTTTATATCATACCCCGCCCTTATTAAGGACCTGAAAAAAGGTCAGAGGGTCCTGCTTGACGACGGTCTGATATTGCTTGAGGTTGCAGGCAAGAAGGGTGATGCCATTGTGGCGCACGTGAAGGAGGGAGGGGGGCTGACGGATCATAAGGGGGTAAATCTCCCTGATTCAAAGATATCCCTCAGTTCTTTTACCGACAAGGATCAGGATGACCTTGCATTTGGCCTTGAGGTGGGAGTGGATTATGTTGCGCTTTCGTTTGTTATGAGGGCCAATGATATCAGGAAGGTCAAGGCGTGGCTGGACGAGCGTGGTGCAGCCATTCCCGTTATTGCAAAGATCGAAAAGCCCGAGGCGCTCAAGCATATTGATTCCATACTTGATGAGGCAGACGGGATAATGGTGGCCCGTGGCGATCTGGGGGTGGAGGTTCCTCCGGAAGAAGTCCCCCTTATCCAGAAAGACCTTATCCGCAAGGCCAATGAACGGGGCAGGCTGGTGATTACGGCAACCCAGATGCTTGAGTCCATGCGTGAACATATGAGACCCACAAGGGCAGAGGCAACGGATGTGGCAAATGCCGTGATTGACGGCACAGACGCCCTGATGCTTTCTGCCGAGACTGCCACAGGCAGGTATCCCCTTGAGGCCGTGAGGATGATGAGGAGAATAATTGAGTACACGGAGGGTGAGGTTGTGCTGATCCCCCGGGGATTGCCCATGGTATCTTTTGAGATAGAGAGTGATGAAAGACCGAGTCTTGCAGTGGCGGATGCCGCTGTCAGGGCTGCTGCCGACATTGGTGCAAAGTGTATAGTTGCCTTTACGCGTTCAGGGTTTACAGCGCTCCTGGTCTCAAA
Organism: bacterium; assembly: GCA_036244995.1. Taxonomy (GTDB): domain Bacteria; phylum Nitrospirota; class Thermodesulfovibrionia; order Thermodesulfovibrionales; family JdFR-85; genus BMS3Bbin07. The sequence goes on from BTTF01000052.1 coordinate 2,700, forward strand.
ATGCAGACCCTCAGTGCCTGTAATTTCCTTTGCACCTGATGAGGCTGTTATGAGACGGCTCTCCCTTTATTGGGGTGTAAGGTCCTTTCAGATGAGACGGTTGACTCACACGGATGAGATGGTCTTTGAGGTGGAAAAGGCGCTGATTAACCGGAAGGTGGCAAGGACAGGTGATATCATAATAATTATTGCAAGCTCTCCATTGCATGCCCACGGGAAGACTAACTTTATGAAGATTCACAGGATTGGGGGGTGAAGTGGCAGGTCAATTGTCCATGAAAAGAATCCTGACCGGCTGTATTGTAATTTCGTTCATGCTTCTATCAGTTAATATCCAGGCAAAGGAGGTAAATGCGATGGTAGAGAACATTCACTGGTTTGGTCATGATACGTTCAGGATTGTAGGCAGGAATGTTACGATATTTACTGATCCCTTCAGGCTTAAAAGGGCGGACAAGGCCGATATCATACTCATTACCCACGAACACTATGATCACTGCTCGCCTGAGGACGTCGGAAAGGTTCAGTCGGACGATACGGTTATCGTGACGACCCCTGACTGTGCCGGAAAGCTGTCGGGTAATATCAGGACTGTAAAGCCGGGGGACAGGCTGGAGGTCAAGGGGGTTGAGATCGAGGTTGTGCCTGCATATAATACCAACAAGCAGTTCCACCCAAGGGCCAGAAACTGGGTTGGTTATATATTTAAACTGGACGGAAAGAGGATATACCTTGCAGGAGATACGGATTATATCCCGGAGATGAAGACTTTTAAGAATATCGACATTGCCCTTTTGCCGGTAAGCGGCACCTATGTTATGACCGCTGATGAGGCAGTGCAGGCAGCCCTTGATATAAAACCAAAGGTTGCGATTCCAATGCACTACGGTTCTATCGTGGGGTCAGCGGCTGATGCCGGGAGATTTGCAGATGCCCTAAAGGGTAAAATAGAAGTGGTTATCCTGAAAAAAGAAGAGTGATATGGCTGATGCAAGAAAGATTCTAAAACTCCTGCTGAAAAAATACCCTGACCCCGGAATTGCCCTTAATTTTACCAATCCACTTGAATTGCTTGTGGCCACCATCCTTTCTGCTCAATGCACTGACAAGAGAGTTAATGAAGTGACCACGCAGCTCTTTAGGAAATACCGAACTGCCCATGATTACGCTGTTGCCGATATAGAGGTCTTTGAGCAGGAGATCAAGCCCACCGGTTTTTATAAAAACAAGGCACGGCAGGTGATTAACTGCTGCAAGGCCCTGGTTGAAAAATACAACGGTAAGGTGCCTGACAGCCTTGAGGCACTGACAGAGCTGCCGGGGGTGGGCAGAAAGACTGCAAATGTTGTGCTCGGCAGCGCCTTTGGGAAACAGGCCATTGCAGTGGATACCCATGTCCTGAGGGTGAGTAACCGTCTCGGGCTCGTCCACTCGGATAACCCTGAGAAGGTTGAAGAGGAATTAATGAAGCAGATTCCGGAAAATAAATGGACTCAGTTCACGCTGGCAATGATCCTTCACGGCAGGGAAACCTGCGGGGCAAAAAAGCCCAAGTGTGGTGAGTGTATACTTTTTGATGAGTGTGAGTGGGAGGAAAAGGGTATTTATATGTAACCCGGGTTCTGTGATAAAAGGTTGTTGGAAGCGATATGATAGAGTCTTCACTCATTCTCGTCCCGGCATCCGGCCGGGACTCCGATCCCGAAGTACTTCGGGAATCCGGGTGAAGCCTTTGTGATACTTAAAACCGTTCAGATTCTATCATATCGCTTCCTTCCCTTGACGGAGCGTTTTATCTCTGGATTTGGGTATAATTCTGAAGTGTTGGAGTTCCGGACAGCGGGGAGTTGGAGAGTTGAGGAGTTTTTTTCACTAATCCATTCCTCCATTGCTCCATTGCTTCTCCTCCATTACTCCAATGTTTTCTGATAAAGAGGATGGTTATGACCTTATTTGCAGACCGGGATTCCCCGGAATTATTGCCTGAAGACTTGCAATCCCTGGCAGTCTTTCAGGAAGAGACGGGCCTCTACAGGTTCTGTTTTTACGACAGTGTCAGCTCTACAAATGATGTAGCCCTGAAGCTTGCCAGAGAGGGCAGTCCTCATGGCACAGTGGTGCTTGCCGACTCTCAGGAGAAGGGCCGGGGGAGGCACGGAAGGGCCTGGTATTCACCGCCGGGAGTAAACATATATATGAGCATTATCCTGAATCCCGGCGCCATTACGTTCCATCCCGCCCTTGTAACACTGTCGGCATCTCTTGCGGCTGTAAATGCTGTAAATTCCTGCCTGTTGTCTCAATCCGGGGCCGGCGGTATTGCCGGGGTGCCTTCTGTTGAGGTATGGCCGAAATGGCCAAATGATATTTACTGTAATCACGGGAAGCTCGGCGGGATACTTACAGAGGTGTCAACTGCAAGGGAGACGATAAGATTCATGGTGGCAGGCATGGGCATAAATGTAAATATGCAGGCGGACAGGATACCTCCGGATTTCAGGGATAATACAACATCTCTGTATTCAGAGACAGGTGAGGTCTTTGATCGGAGCAGGATTATAGTGAAGATACTGGAGTCTTTCAGCCGCTATTACTCCCTCCTCTTTAGTGATCCTGCCTCTGTAATAGCCCGATGGTGTAAAATAAGTCATACCATTAACAGTTATGTAAAGGCCATTACCCCGCAAGGAAATATATACGGAACGGCCCTGGGCCTTGATGACAGGGGTTTTCTGAGACTCGGGAAAGACAGTGGTGAGGAGGTATGCCTGAGCACAGCCGAGATTGTCCATCTGAGAGACCATGACAGATAAGATTCTGACCATAGATATAGGAAACAGTAATATAAATATCGGTCTTTTTAAGGAAGACACGATCAGGACATTAAGCCTCGGTACCCGCCCACTTAAAGACAGGGCCTTTTATGAAGGTGTTTTGAGCGAATTTTTAAGAGATGACCAGCCTGCCGGGGGAGTGATGTCGTCTGTTGTCCCGTCTCATGACGGATTGTTTTACGGGCTCCTGAAGGCCTTTAGCGGCGAGGAGCCGGTTGTGGTAACTCATTCCATTAATACAGGGCTTATATTTGATGTAGCAGAGCCCGAAAGTATCGGTGCGGACAGGATAGCAAATGCAGTTGCCGCGTGCAGCAGGATAAATGGAAGCCTTGTGGTTGTTGATCTCGGTACGGCAACCACGATTACGGTTGTAGACAGGGAGAAGAGATTGACTGGAGGAGTGATCATGCCCGGGGTGGAGATGATGTGTGTTGCGCTTAACAGGCAGACAGGCAAGCTTCCCCTTGTAATGCCTTCTTTCTTGCCGGGACCTTTAGGTAAGGACACAAAAAGTAGTATAATCTCAGGAGTAGTGTATGGAACTGCGGGTGCAGTTGATAGATTGCTTGACGAAATGTCTGTTATGCTGGGGGAGATTAGAACCGTTCTTACCGGAGGCAATGCCCCCTTGATTAAGGGGTTATTAAAAAGGGAGTATATTCACATCCCGGAGCTTACATTAACGGGGCTGAGAATAATCTTCGAAAGAAACAGGGGATAACAGGAATATGAACGAGATCAGAAGAGAGCCGTTGCTTGGAAGATGGGTGGCAGTATTGAGTGAGTCAATGAAGCCGGAGGATTATCTCTCTGCAATGGAACCTTCAACTGCAGGACATTGCGACCTGTGCGAAGAAGGGTCAGGGGGTTCTGAGGAGATATACAGTATAAGGGACGAATCCGGTAAATGGCTTGTCAGGGTTTTGCCCGCAATGGTACCGGTCTTTTCCCCCGAGGGCGATCTTGGCAGAAAGGGTATCGGTATTTATGACAGGATGAATGCAATAGGTGTCAACGAGATGCTGATAGAGTCACCACAGCACAATGTGCAGCCTGAAGATATGGGTTCGGATCAGATGCTCAGGGTTGTGGAGACCTTTTCAGCAAGGATGATCGAGCTTGAGAAGGATGTAAGGATCAGGCATGTAATGATACACAAGAATTGCGGAGTTCCTTCCGGTGATGCGTGCGGTCATCCCCACTCGCTTATTACTGCAATACCCGTAATTCCCAAGCGGGTAAAAGAAGAGCTGGATGGTGCAAAACAGTACTATGAATACAAGGAAAGGTGTATTTTTTGTGATTTCATGAGGGAGGAGGAAAGACTGAAGGAGCGTGTTGTGATGGAGACCCCTTATTTTCTGGTCTTCTGCCCTTATGCTGCAAGATTTCCCTTTGAGTTCTGGATACTGCCCAGGATACATAACTGTTCTTTCAGGGATGTAACAGAGGATGAAAAGAGAGACCTTTCAGAGACCCTCTCCATTATGTTCAGGAAACTCAGAAGGCTCCTGAAGAACCCGCCATACAATTATGTTCTTCACACAGCGCCAAGCAGGATACCGAGGAGAAACCACTGGCACACCCTTGGCGAGGATTTTCACTGGCATATAGAGATTATGCCGAGGATAAAGAGCATAGGCAGTTTTGAGCTTGGATCCGGCATGTATACTTTAACTACATCCCCTGAGGATGCAGCAAAATATCTTAAGGAGGTTTCTCATGGAGATTAAGAAGATTTTATTCCCGACGGACTTTATGGAAGGTACGGCACATGCTGTTCCCTATGCTGTGGATCTTGCAAAAAAATATGGAGCGAGGCTTTATATAATTCACGTTATCCATGAGATAACCCTGGCAACAGGCCTTTATGTGCCGCATATTACGATTGATGAACTCTACAAAACTATGGAGGTTGAGGCGGAGAAGGAGATTACCCGTGTCTATCTTGAGGAATTAAGAGGCTTTGAAGACGTTGAATACAAGGTTTTAAAGGGTATTCCCTATGAAGATATAATCAACTTTGCTCAAGAGAATGCAATGGATATGATAGTGATGAGCACACATGGGAGAAAGGGACTTGACAGACTCTTTTTCGGCAGTACGGCTGAAAAGGTTGTCAAGGGTGCAACCTGCCCTGTTCTGACAGTCAGGGCAAAGGAGTTTTCCGAGTAGGAAGTCTTTCAGGGTTTGTATGAGAATCAGGAAAAAAATAATTTACCGCAGAGAACGCGGAGTACGCAGAGAATCCTTTAATCTTCTCAACTCTGCGACCTCTGCGTACTCTGCGGTGAAATATAATGTGAAAGGTTTTTGGGCTGAAGAAAGATGGTCATACGTACACAGGTCCTTGTAGTTGGAGGCGGCCCTGCCGGTGCAACTGCTGCCAGGAGGCTTTCAGCGGCAGGGATTGAGGTCATACTTGTCGAGAAGGATCTCAATCATAAAAAACCCTGTGGTGGCGGGATAGCTTCCACTGCACTTGAAGAACTTGAAATTCCCCGTAACACACCTCACAGGACTGTTAACAAGATAAGATTTGTTTCTCCTTCAGGCAGGAAGCTCGATATTCCACTTAAGGGCGGCGAGATTCTGGTTGTGGACAGGAGGGCATTTGATTCTCTGCTTAGAAGTCTTGCAGATGCATCAGGTGCCCAGGTTTTAGAGGGAGAATTCTCGGGGTTTCAATCAAGAGACACCAAAATAAGGTCCCGTGTCCTGATAAATGGAGAACCCGGGATAATTGAATCAGATTATCTGATTGCTTCCGACGGTGTTAATTCGAGGGTAAGAATATCCCTTGGTCTCAAATCATCGGGCTATGTGTTTACACTTTCGTGTCCGGTGGAGGGACTTGAGAGCGATGCCTGCGAGTTCTGGTTCGGCTCTGAACACGCCCCTTCCTCATATTCCTGGGTTTTTCCAAGGGTTGACGGAGGGTCTCATGTTCCGGAGGCATTGAGCCCTTCTGCTGGCGGGTGCTCTGTGGGCACGGGAATTAGCTACGGCAGTGATGCGAGATTGTTTTTTGAGAGGTTTTTGAAGAAACTGAATGTTAAGGATACTCAGGGGGCGGCTGTGAGGGGGTATAAGGTGCCACTGTGGAAAAATGGACTTTACAATATGGGAAACATACTCTTTGTGGGGGATTCAGCCACTCAGGTGATGCCGTTTACATACGAGGGTATCTATTACGCCATGAAATCAGGCGAATTTGCTGCCGAAGCAATAATCAATAACAGGCTGTCCTTGTACAGGAAACTATGGCGCAAGAGGTTCCTCTCAAGGTTCATGCTTATGAGAACCCTCGAAAGTGTCTTTTTGCGCAATGATGCAGGGGCGGAGAGACTGTTCGATATGTTTAGCAGGACTGATGTTCAGGAGGCGTCAATGAGGCTGTGGTTGAGAAAGGATGCCGGCCGGGGAAGCCTTTTAAGTTATGTTAATCTCTTCAGGAAATTCCTGCATTGAGACTTAAAAGTGCCGTTGTTTTATCTTTTCTGTTTCACCTGTTGATAATCTTTCTTATTTTAAGGATAACGCTCCCTCCCCCTAAAGAAAGACTGACTGAAGAAAGACGGAAGAGACCCTTGATAGCAGAGCTTGTCTCTCCCCCTGTAGTCAGTAGAAAACCTGAGGTCCTGCGGGGTAAAAAGAAGGGTCTGCCTCTGAAGAGACTTGAAGAGCCTGTTCCAAAAACCATGCCCCCTGCTGAAAAACCATTCAAAAGACAGGAGGAGGCTTCAACCCCGGGGGAGACTCCCGGATCACCTGCTGAGTTGAATAAGGGAGCTTTCCCGGAGAAGAGGATAAAGCCTTCGGAGAAAGGTGCAGGGATACAGAGACTGCTGGGGGCCAGGGAACTCTTTGACGCCAGGATAATAGGAGATATCGCTAAACTGCAGCCATCCGTGAAACGGAAACAAGAATCGGGAGTTACCTTCAGTACAAAGGAGCTCAAGTATTACAGCTACATGATGAAGCTTAAAGGCAGGATTGAGAGGATATGGAGATACCCGCCGGAGGCTGTAAGGCGAGGTCTTTACGGTGACCCCTATATAAGGTTTACAATTAAAAAAGACGGCTATTTAGGGTCTGTAGAGTTGGTACGCACATCCGGTTACAGGGAGCTTGATGAGGCTGCAATACAGGCGCTCAGGGATGGTGAGCCATACTGGCCCCTGCCTGAGAAATGGGATATGGATGGACTCACAATTACCGGACATTTTGTCTATACACTTTATGGCGCTTATTTAAGGTAGTCTGATATTTTCACTTTGCAGATATACAGGACATTCTCATTTTACAACGGTACCGGTGGTGAGAACTTCTTGACAACCTCTGGATCATCTGCTATAAATGACAGAGGAGGGTATTGCCTGTTTTTGTCATTATAAGTGAAATAATCATTTCCCGACAAAAGTCGGGGCACAGAGGGAGGACTTTATATTTTTCCCTTTTAGTGAATGGGGGAGAGGGGGATTTTTAAATGAAGGATGAAGATAAGCCAAAAGAGCAACTTGTAGATGAGTTGCAGGAAATGCGCTGGCGTATTGATGAACTGGAGGACTCCGAATGCCGATGCCGGCGGGCCGAGAAGAAATTGCATAGAGTCAACAGGGCGCTCAAGGTGCTTAGTGAATGCAACCAGATAATTGTGCGGGTGAGAGATGAGTCGGCCTTACTGAGTGAGATATGCAAGGTTTTTGTGGACGTTGGCGGATACTGTCTTGCTTGGATCGGTTTTGCCGGGCAAGACGAAGAGAAGACCGTGCTGCCGGTGGCTCAGGCCGGTTACGAGGAAGGGTATATCGAGACGTTGAATATCACCTGGGCTGATACGGACAGGGGGCGCGGTCCTACCGGTACGGCTATCCGAACGGGGAAGGTAAGCATTAACAGGGATGTTCTGTCAAACCTTGATTATGCACTATGGCGGCTTGAGGCGCTTAAACGTGGGTATCAATCATCGATTGCCCTTCCCCTGATTGATGACAACCGGACGCTGGGTGCCATCAACGTATATGCCCCGGAGCCGGATGCATTTGACAGTGAAGAGGTGAGACTGCTGACGGAGATGGCGAATGATCTGGCCTATGGCATTACAGTGCTACGCATGCGTGCCGAGCACAAACAGGCCGAAGAAGAACAAGTCCGCTTACGGCGACGCCTTGAGATACTCTGGAATATCGCGCGCATGGCTGATGCGGACTACCAGACCTTATGCGACCACGTGCTGGTCGAAATTACAGCCATGACACAGAGTCCGTACGCTTTCTATGCTTTCCTCAATGAGGCGGAAACAGTGATGAAAATTTATGCGTTCTCCGAGGGGGTGATAAAGGATTGCCGGATAGAGGACAGGCCAATTGAATATCCTTTAGTCGATGCAGGGCTCCTGGGTGATGCAGTCCGCTTCAGGAGGACGCTTATCATCAATGACTATCGATCCTGCCCCGGCAAAAAAGGAGTTCCCTGGGGTCACATCCCGCTTACCAGGGCTCTGATAGTTCCTGTCTTCAGTCACGGTCGTGTTGTTGCACTGGCAGGTGTTGCCGATAAACCCACGGATTATACGGAAGATGACGCCAGACAGGTCGAGTCTTTTGCCACAAACGTACAGGTGATTATGGATCGCCGGCAGGCAGAGGAGGAGAAAGGGGAAATACAGGCCCAGCTACTCCAGGCACAGAAGATGGAAGCTGTAGGAACACTGGCAGGAGGGGTTGCCCACGACTTCAACAACCTGCTGACGGCTATCAGGGGATATGTCGATCTGGTGATGATGAAAGTTGACGAGTCAGAGACTTTTTACAGGTATTTGAAGCAGATACGTAATGCCTCCGTGCGCGCGGCTGACCTCACCCGCCAACTGCTTCTTTTCAGCCGCAAGCAGCCAATGGAATTTATCCATCTCAACATCAACAGGACGATTGATGACTTGCTGCTGATGCTTAACCGTCTTATCGGTGAAGATATAGTTATCAGGACAAACCTTGAGCCGGACATCTGGATGGTCCGGGCAGATACTGGCAGTATCGAGCAGGTGATTATGAATCTTGCCGGCAATGCCAGAGACGCCATGCCCAACGGCGGGAGTCTCACTATAAGGACCGAAAACGTGTTGCTGGATGAAGAACAGAGCAATGTAATCCTTGAAGCGCGGCCCGGCAAATTTGTTTGTCTGTCGGTTGAGGACACGGGAGCCGGCATGAATAAAAAGACCATTCAGCACATTTTTGAACCCTTTTTTACCACCAAGGAGGCAGGAAAGGGTACCGGGCTCGGCCTGTCCGTTGTTTACGGCATTGTCAAACAGCACGAAGGGTGGATAAATGTTTCCAGTAAGTCCGGCCTGGGTTCGACGTTCAGGATATACCTGCCTGCCTCTTCTGTAAAGTCGGAAGATGAGGCGAGAAAGGCATATCCCGTACAGAAGCTCCAGGGCAGTGGTGAGCGGATACTGCTGGTAGAGGATGAGGAAGGAGTCCGGGGATTTGCCTCGGAAGCGCTTCGTGGAAGCGGATACGTAGTGATTGAGGCCGTAAATGTTCAAGAGGCGCTGGACATTTTTGAAAGAGAAAAGGGGGACTTTCACCTGATTCTCAGCGATGTTGTTCTGCCCGACAACAGCGGTCTTCATCTGGTTGACCAGCTCCTCTCTTACAAGCCTGATTTGCAGGTCCTGCTGAGCAGTGGCTACACGGATCAGAAATCGCAGTGGCCCCTTATACGGGAGAGAGAGTTCCGGTTTCTGCAAAAACCTTATGCCCTGGGCGATCTGCTTCAGGCCGTTAAAGAGGTTATTGAGAAAAACTGAAGACATAAGGGACCGGTAAAGCCTGAAAGATTGCCTTGTTGACGTGTCAATGACTAAAATATAAAGATGGGTTTTTTAAATGATATAAAGAGAGATTTTCAGGCGGTCTTTGAGCGGGACCCTGCAGCAAGCAGCAGGCTGGATGTTATGTTCAGCTATTCCGGGTTTCATGCCATCCTCTGTCATAGAATAAACCATATACTGTGGAAGAAGAAGATTCCCGTCCTGCCCCGGCTTGTATCCAATATTGTCAGGCTGATGACCGGGATCGAGATACACCCGGGGGCAAGGATAGGTGCGGGGTTTTTTATAGACCACGGGATGGGAGTTGTGATAGGGGAGACGGCAGAGATCGGTGAGGACTGCCTCATGTATCAGGGTGTTACACTCGGGGGGACGGGAAAGGAGAAAGGCAAGCGGCACCCCACGCTCGGAAAACGGGTGGTGGTGGGCGCCGGGGCAAAGGTTCTTGGTGCCATCAGGGTAGGCGATTATGCTAAGATAGGGGCCAACGCCGTTGTCTTAAAATCGGTTTCCGACCATTCCATCGTTGTCGGAGTTCCAGGCAGGGTTATAAAGAAGAAAGTAATGAGGGTTACCGACCACGGGGTGGAAGAAGTGCTTGATCACGTACACATGCCGGACCCTGTGGAAGACAGGTTTAAGGAGCTTGAGAGCTACATCGGTCACATTGAGAAGAGGATAGAGCAACTTGAAGGCAAGGGAGGAAGGATGAGAGTTTATAATACCCTCTCAGGGAAGAAGGAGGAGTTTGTTCCCCTCGAACCCGGTAAGGTTAAAATATACGTCTGTGGCGTGACGGTCTACGATTACTGCCATATAGGACATGCAAGAAGCGCCATAGTCTTTGATGTTATGAGACGCTACTTCAGGTATAAGGACTTTCAGGTCAGGTATGTCAGGAACTTTACGGATATTGACGACAAGATTATCCGCCGTGCAAAAGAAGAGGGTATCCCCTGGGATGAGGTGGCAAGGAAATATACCGGGGAGTATTACAGGGATATGGATGCCCTTGGTGTGGAGAGGGCGGATGTTGAGCCGAGGGCAACCGAACATATTCCGGAGATAATAGAGATGGTCAGGACCCTTATAGACAAGGGATATGCCTATGAGGTTGATGGCGATGTATACTTTGAGGTTAACAGGTTTTCCGGATACGGCAAACTATCCAAAAGGTCAATGGATGAGCTGGTTGCCGGGGCGAGGGTTGAGGTGGATGAAAGGAAGAAAAACCCGCTTGATTTTGCACTGTGGAAGGCAGCCAGGGAGGGTGAGCCTGCATGGGACAGCCCCTGGGGGCCGGGAAGGCCGGGCTGGCATATAGAGTGCTCGGCAATGAGCATAAAACATCTTGGAGAGACCTTTGACATCCATGGTGGCGGGGCTGACCTTATATTCCCTCACCACGAAAACGAGATCGCCCAGTCCGAGGCCTGCACCGAAAAGCCCTTTGTCAGGTACTGGCTTCATAACGGCTTTATAACGATATCCAGAGAGAAGATGTCCAAATCCCTGGGTAACTTCTTTACCATAAGAGAGATTCTGGAGAGATTCGACCCGGAGGTTATAAGGGCCTTTATCCTCTCAACCCATTACAGGAGCCCGATAGAGTTTTCAGAGGAACAGCTTCTTGATGCAGAGGTCTCGATCAACAGGTTCTATTCTACGATTATGAGGGTGGAGACCTACCTTGACAGGATGCCGCAGAAGGTGAAGGCTACTCCGGAGGAGGGATACCTGCAGGAGATGCTCCGGAAGTTCGGGGCAAGGTTTGAGGAGGCGATGGATGATGACTTCAATACAGCCCTTGCCCTCGGATATATGTATGAGCTTGTCAGAGAGATTAACCGGTATATTGACTCGAAACCATCCGGAGGGCCTGCAAGGGAATTGCTGCTGGAAGGCATCAGTACCCTGAGAGAGACGGGAAAGGTTCTGAATATTTTTCAGAGGTCGCCTGAACAGTGGCACTCTTCCCTGCTTAAAACAAAGAAGCTGCCTGTAACAGAGGATGATATAAACAAAAAGCTTTCCGAGCGGCAGGAGGCAAGAAAGGCAAAGGACTGGCAGAGGGCGGATTCGATAAGGGATGAACTGCTGAAGGCAGGGATCATTCTCGAGGACACCCAGGAGGGAACCATCTGGAGGGTTAAGGTCGGAGAGTGAATGATACACAGGGGAAGGGAACGGGGCAGTGGCTTTACGGGGTGAATTCAGTAAGAGAGGCGCTTCGTGCTGAAAGGACTGTCCATGAAGTGTATGTTTACAGAGAGAGGACGGACAGGATAAAGAATGAGATTGTCGCCCTTGCAACAAGGAGCGGTATCAGGGTAAAATTTGTTGACAAGTCTTTTTTTTCAGGGTTTCCAAAGGGGCATCAGGGAGTAGCAGTCAGGGTGAGCCCTGAAAAGGTAGTGGGCCTTGAAGACCTCTTCAGTATATCCCGCCGTAAAGGAGAGCCGCCGTTTTATCTGATTGTTGACGGGGTGGTCGACCCCGGAAACCTTGGCGCAATTATAAGGACGGCAGAGGTCGGGGGTGTACACGGTATCATTCTTCAGAAGAGAAGGGTCGCCTCGGGAGAGACTGTTGCAAAGGCATCTGCCGGTGCCATAGAGTATTTGCCCACTGTAAGAGTCTCCAATATTAAACATGCAATGAGAGAGTTGAGAGAGAAAGGGGTGACAATCTACAGTGCCGAGGCCGAGGCTGAGGAATTATACTGGGCTGCAGACCTGACCATTCCGATTGCCCTTGTTGTGGGCTCGGAAGGTAAGGGCATCAGGCCAACGGTAAAACGGTATTGTGACCTTATGGTGAAGATACCCGTTTTTGGGAAAATTAACTCACTTAATGTATCTGTAGCAACAGGAATTCTTGTTTATGAGGCAGTGCGCCAGAGGATGTCAGCCTGATAATACCACTCCCTTCCCAAAATAACACTTGAATTTTTCGGTTTGACATTTCTATAATTAATGTCTTATTCTATTAAGTTCCGAAAGGTTTCTTATAAATTAAATAAAAAATCGAAGGTTTTTACCCTGTTGAAGCCACCGTAGCTCAGCTGGTAGAGCAGCTGATTTGTAATCAGCGGGTCGGGGGTTCGAATCCCTTCGGTGGCTCCATATCTGACATGACAGGGAGTAAGCAGCAAATAGTATCTGTTGCTTGCCGGGAAAGGAGAGGTACCCGAGTGGCCAAAGGGGACGGGCTGTAAACCCGTTGGCTCAGCCTACGGAGGTTCGAATCCTCCCCTCTCCACCAGCTTGGGACTTTAGGTTTTAAATTTAACATAGATTGACAATGAGCGGACTGGTTTGAGGTTACCAAAAACCTGAAATGTTTATAGATGCGGGAGTAGCTCAGTGGTAGAGCGTCAGCCTTCCAAGCTGAGGGTCGCGGGTTCGAATCCCGTTTCCCGCTCCAGCAGTCGTTTAAACCGGATAATGGGGTATAAGTTTTTATGCCCATGTAGCTCAGTCGGCAGAGCACGTCCTTGGTAAGGACGAGGTCACCGGTTCGATTCCGGTCATGGGCTCCAGACGTAGACATTAGTCGCTGGTCACTGGTAATTTGGTAACAAGTAGACGACTTTAATGCCCAATGACTGAATGAAGGAGGAAAAATGGCGAAGGCAAAATTTGAAAGGACGAAGCCGCATGTAAACGTAGGGACGATAGGGCATGTGGATCACGGAAAGACGACATTGACGGCAGCGATAACGAAGGTACTG
>BTTF01000053.1:0-15699 GCA_036244995.1 bacterium
TGCTGCCTGATGTTTTGGAAAGAAAGCAATTCATTAATGGGGTTGCACTTAAAGAAAATATCCCGATTGAAAGGAAGGCCGCCTAAATGGCTTTTACACACTTATTGACAAGACCCCATTGATCGAACCTCTCCGTTTAAAGAAGGAACTAAACTGTTACCGTCATAACAAGTGTTTGATGACCAGACAATGACAGCAGCTCTGTTGGACCGGCTTACCCATAAGGCCAGGATTATCAATTGCAACTGGCAAAGCTACCGGCTCAAACAGAGCCTTGAGTACGGCAATACAACAAAAAATACAAAGGAGAGGAGCTAACAGTTATTAAAACAGGTGGAGGCCAGCTCCCTGCAACTACTTCCGTCGCCCTACGGGCTTCCTTTGTTGCAGAGCATCGTTAATATTAACCTGAGCTCAGGGTGGTCAATTTTGGGCCATCACAGGTGGTCAATTTTAGGTTGTCATTTCTATCAAGCCCTCCTTCGATTTGATAGGCTTATCAGGCATCTGATGCCTCTTCTTGGGAAGATGGGGTTTATTTGACGCTTACCTTCGTTCCGAATGCCATTTTTCCAGATCATTTAATATTTTCGATTTTATATCCTGAGATTCATTTTTGAAATTTTCTATTGTGGTTTCTATTTCATCCTTGAATTGACTAATTCTTTCCTTTGTTACATCGAGACGTCTATCAGATTTGGAATTCAATGAGGCTATTTTATCCAGTATTGCTTTAAGCCTGTCTTCATAAGAAGATATTTTATTGTCAAAATTGCTTTCGCTGTCCTTCAATAATTTATTAAACTCGTCATCATATTGCTTTATGTTATTAGCTACTTCTCTGTGGGCTATGCTTTGTACTTGCCACACAGAGACCCCTATATTTAAGGCAATAAGTATTGTTACTGATGTTAGAAATAACTTTATCCAAACACTTAAATCATCCTTTGCAGATTCTAATATGGAAAGCCGCTTGTCAAAATCATTGTAGTAATCCTTCATGTTGTTTGTTGACGATGATATTGTCGTGCTTAATGCGCTATTTCCCGTAGTAGGATTTTCCGCAGTATTTTGGTCCAGATCAACATATGTAGTAGGCCCTGAACCTATCAATTGGTATTCAGGGTCAAATTCGCTAACACTCGCGCCTTCTTCAATAGGTGGTACAGGGTCAGATACTATATCCACACCGTCTGGAGGAAGTGATCCTGGAACACTTCCTCCGCTACCCTGGTAAGCTATAGATGATGTATTTATTGCAATTAACATAAAGACGAAAATGAAAAAGATTGCCACGATCAAAAAAACTCTTGTTCTCATAATTACCCCTTTTGCTTATAATGATGCTTTATGTCCTTCTTGATAGTACGTCCTGACTTTACTGAATCTTTTTTTATTTCCCTCAATGTTTGTTTATACAGTTTATAGAGGTTCGATTTCAATGAATCTGATATGAAAGCAAATTCTGAATCAGTCTTAGCCAGTACAATCTCTACGGCATTCAGTTTATTGTCTATTTCCAAAAATTTATCATCCAGCAGTTTTGTTTTCTTATCGATCCTTGTTGCAATATTTTCTCTATACTTAGCCAATCTAAGGCCTACGTCTAATCTGACAACCCTATGTGCATTCCATACACCCAAAGCGTAGTTGAGTAGTATCGCAAGAGTACCTAAAGCCAATAATGTGAATAATACAACTGTTAGTTTTGATTTCTCACGTTCAAGATTATGAATGCGGTCTTCAACAATGTTGGTTGGAAAATCAACGACTTCAATAAAAATTCTGGTATGTTCCTGCAGGTCTGGAAAAACATGGATTAACCCTGTATAAACCAATATGGCAAATAAAACCGTTAGGCCTGATATAACCGTTAATTTAAAAAAAACGGCAAATGCATCGCCTGCTCTGAAGGGTTGGTATTTGTAGAAATCCAGAATAATGTTTTGGGCTTTCTCTAAGTATGAGACTGCTGAGTCATATCTAAGTTTTTTATCTGATGATAAATCCTTATAGGATGAATCACCCTCAATATTTCTTAGGATATAACTTTTTGATTTGTCAAACTTTGAAAGCTCTTTCTGCATTTCTTTTCTTAATCGCCCGCTATGGCTTGCCTTTATACCGATAATAAATACAAAAAATCCAAGCACAAATAAGATTCCCCAGATTGGAGTTCCTTTGGGATATGAACTACCGGATAGATAAAATAAAGTCTCATAATCAGACATGTTTTTGAAATTAGTTGAAAATATAATATCTCCTGCGGCACGATTAAGAGATGGGAAATAAAGATCTGCAATTATCATATGCGAAGAATCGACTTCAATTTCCTTGCGCAATAACGGGTAAACACCATCAGCAAAACCAAAAAAAGTTTTCTTTACAACAGGGTTAGGGAACGGATCATCCTCGTTTTCTACTTCCAAATTTGCAAAATGAACCGTGTCACCATCTTTGTATTTGGCTATTACGAATTTATTAATTGGTTTGACTATAAAATGAAATCTAGTTTCGTTGTTTGAAAACTCGAAATATTCAAGATCATAAAAAAAATAATTTTTTAATGTTGAAGCATTATACTCATACCTGTCTTCGATCCAGCCGGAACTATATTTATTTATATTAAATTTTTCTCCGTGCAAAAATGAATGCATTTTCTGCAATATCGGCAAATCAGGAGGTATAGGCTGATTATAGAACTTAATAGCAGAGAGAACCATTAAGATCAGGCCGATACTTAAATATAAGTATTTATTACCTTGCATTAATAGAGTTTATTCTATGTACAGGAAGTGCCTTAAAAGGGGCGTGCCAATTTCTCCATTTCAAGCTTTTATACTTTAGCTGATGCTTTCTTTGTGACGGGTTAAGTCTTTTTTGTCTCATGCCAAGCCCTGCCCCCTGTTTCTCACTTTTTCACTTGTTTTTTTTCGTTCTCATCTACAAACCAACAAAATGTCGATCTGTCATCAATCTATCACTATGAATCTTTCATTTCTGATAACGCGCCGCTCATCGCCGCGTTCCCCCCGGAGCGTAGCGGAGGGGGGAACGTCATGATAACCTGGCCGCCTATACTAAAGCAGGGAAGGCGGCATAACAAAAAACTATGCTAAAGCTCAATTAGTCCCACTGGTAGCGGCTCAGGTTAATTAATTTGTTATACGGTTTTTGATTTCATATTCATATTAACACTCTGCTTGTCTTGTAATTGTTTGTGAGTTTCTATGGCCTCTGGATGACGTTCTGCACCTATTTCCTTGAAAATGGTTGCCGCTATTTCCAAAAATTCTCTACCTTCAGAGGGGCGGCATGCAGAGAGCCAATATAACGCTCTTGCCTCAATCCGTTTTTCGCCAATTAGTATAGAAAGTTCAAGACACTGTTTGCTATACTGCTCGGCAAGTGTCAACTCCCCAGAAAAATAATGTAACTCGGATAGATTCTTTAACTGCAACGCCTCACCTCTCTTATCGCCTATTTTTCTAGCCAATATCAATGCATTCTCCAGTGCGTTTATTGCTTCTTCTTTATTAGCCATATGAAAAAGACCGATACCTAGATTGCCAAGTGCTCTCACTTCTGTTCTTATGTCTCCAATCTTCCTTGCAACTTCCAGCGATAGTTTTGCTTGTTCAATAGAACGGTTATATTCTTTCAACAATCCATAACAAGCGGCTAAATTGGAGCGTACTGAAGCCTCTAATTCTCTTTGGCTAGTTTCAAGAGCGATTTCGAGAGCCTGTTCATATGTATCAATTGACTGTTTGATGTCACCTTGAAGTTCCCTTAGCGTTGCAATATTACTTAGATTTGTAAGTAACGTTCTCCTATCGCTGATGAGTTCAGCAAGCTCAATCGCCCTTTTGAAATAACTGCCCGCCTTCAGCGTATCACCCATTATGAGAAGAGCAGAGCCTAAATTACCTACGCTTAGCGCCTCTAATCTTTTATCCCCTGCCGTCTCCGCCGCCTGTGCAGCTTGCTGATGGTGGTTCGCCGCAGCTCGATACTTCCCCAACATATGGAATGTGTTGCCAAGATTAGCATGAACCTGCGCCACTAGCTCGTCTCCTGTCCATAGTGCTGCACGAAGAGATTGTTTTTGATACATCAGCGCTGTTGAGTATTCTCCTTTATTACGATAAACAGAACCTATATCTCCTAAGAAACGGCTTTGGTTTCTATCGCTGTTCGTCTTTTCTGACAATTTATAACCACTTTGATAAGCGTCGAGAGCTTCTTCATATCTTCCCAGTGCACGAAGACATGTCCCGAGGCTTCCATAACTACGACATACATTCGCGACATCTCCATTGTGTTTTGTGGTATTTATTGCTTCTCTAAGCTGGCTGATGGCCTCAAAATACATTCCAATTTGGCGGAGAAGCTCTCCCGCTATGAAGAAAGCGTTTGCCAAACGTAGTTCCTGCTTCCATGTGCTTATAAAATCTGGCCAAGAAAAAACTGGAACAGATATATTTGGCAAAGAATCCGATAGGGTACGTTCCCATAGTTCTCTAATAAAATAATCCGTGTCTATACGAAGCGTAGCCCCAGGGTATGCCGCAAAAGGACGGCCAAGAGGATATAGTTGCAGTTTCGACTCACCTTTGCAGTGTTCAACGAAATAGACTTTCTTCTTCTCCCCAATGATTGCCTCAATCTGCGGAATTAAATCAAAAACGTCTGAGCAACTGTACCCAAGTACCAGAACGTGAGAGTGGACACCCTCTGAGAATAGGTCGTTAATAACGTGCTGTCTTGCAGCGGAGTAAGAACGTGCAGCAATCCGTCGCAGTGTTACAACTACAGATGAGAGATTATCAGCGCTACCATGAACCTTATATAGAGTAATACCCCTTCCCAATCTCGAATCGTTATTTTCAAATTCGTTCTCCAATGAGAGTACTTTGAATTCATTATTTTTGCTAAGGCCTTCAGATTCAAAAGCTCTTTCAATTAGCAGATCAAAGTTTGTAGTACATATTTTCCTAATGTAACCGTACTTAGTCAGCTTAGCTATCAAAAAGTGGTTTGGATTTGGCATACCTTTCCTAAATAATTTCAAAAGGGAATCAATGGAACCTCCTCGTGACAAGGTTTCAAAAAAGGCCTCAAAAGGCAAGGTTGCGCTTTGTATCTGACTCGCTTCCTTTTTGTTAACTGGCAGTTGGCAAAGGATTCTCTTTTTTAGTTCCGATGCAAGCGGGAGTCCAGAGTGAAACGATATTCCAGCCCCTACGAAGAAGGCGATATCTCCATTAAGAATTGTCTCTACAAGCTCGTTAATAGTAGTCATAGACTATTTTATATTTGTTTATTTCCACAGCTTTGTTTGTGCCGTATAACGTTCGAATTCAGTGGAAAACAGGGGATACAATGGGCTTATTTGAAACACCGAACGTCGGAATTAACAATGGCATTTCGAAAAACCTAACCCCTGATTTTCCACTGCAATGACTGGTTATGTTAAATTTTATGTATTATTAGGTCTAATTTCCTTCCAAACTAAAACTTGCTCA
This sequence comes from bacterium, assembly GCA_036244995.1. GTDB lineage: Bacteria > Nitrospirota > Thermodesulfovibrionia > Thermodesulfovibrionales > JdFR-85 > BMS3Bbin07. The sequence goes on from BTTF01000053.1 coordinate 5,529, forward strand.
TTTATGAAAGACCAAATCGCATAAAAAGTATCGTTACAGAATTGATGTTGATTGTATAAAGTCGGAATAATGTCAGTTAGTCTTAAAGCTTGAGTACCGCCCAAGCCATAAGAAACCGAACCATCGGAAGCTCGGAATCTATTAAAAGTCATTCCCAAACCAACTTCAATTCTCGGGGGTATTCTGTGTTGATTTAAGTTTCGATAATTTGATGTTACATTTACAAAATCATCATTGTCAATTTGAACTAAGATATCAGTAAATTGAGGCATCGACGAAAATGAATCACGATAACCTTTCACTGTGTTAATTCCAATTTTGCGTTCTTTTAAAGAACCGTCATTAATGGTCGGGTCTTGTAACATTCGTGTTTGATGAGTTATCATTACCGCCGAATAAATATATCTCTGTTTTACAATATATGGAGTTCCAATGACGTATGATCCAAGTGGACTAATAATTTCAAAAATTAAATCATTTTTTATCTCTTCGTGACACTCATTTAGAATTTCAATCCATATTTCCAATTTCCGAATATTTGTTAAAAACTGATTGTTTGCATTTAACAGTTCTCTTATGAAATTTTCTGCCAATTGGTGAAAAATTAACCACTGTGGTCCCGTAGCGGTATTAGCTTGGATATTATGAATATCATAAGGCAAATAGCTATTTTCAGGGTTTGTCGAATTTTCCAGGCTGTTATAGTACTCAGTGTGGAAATCTAAATATTGTTCTCGATTTAACATTTTTTTACCTTCTAAACATAACATTCTCTTTTAAGTTTATTCTATGGTTACATAAAAGCCTACCATGAAGTGCGGAGGATGTCAAGCAGAAATAGAAAAAAAGTTGAGATTTTGGATGAGTTTGTATATAATCGTTCAGTAGATTTACTATTATATGGAATACTTGTAATATAAAAATAGTTATGCTCGAAGGGTTTAAAGAATATCTTCTCAAAAATGCAGGGCTTCATGAGAAACATGTGCCTTACTACATGAAGTGGGCATCTCTCTGCTACCGCTTCCTTGATATCCCTGATGAAGTTGACATTTCGGGTTAGGTAGGGGTCAGGTCTCAACATTTGACATTTCTTTTGTTATCGTTACCGCATTAGAAGGCTTTCTCTTTCCAGTAACCTCTATTCTCGGCCTATCTATACTTAAATGTCAAATGTGTAGACCTGACCCCTTATGTTTCTGTACTGATCAAGGGCTTCTCTCTTGCCAAACTGCCTCCTTCAATGTTACGGCCTGTGTCTGTCTTTTCATCTATCATTATATTTTCTCCTCCCCGCCCTCTACTCTAATTTATCATAGGGGAGGTGTCTCATCTATATTGACACAGAGGGAATATGCTTGCTAAATTTCTCATATAATTCACAGTGTGAATTTTGCAGAATGTCTATATAGCTTTCCATTTCACAATGGAGTTTTTCTATTGATTGCTGGTCTGCATCTGGAGCTGCACAATCCAAATCCTCCTTATTAGATAGCCACTGGAATGAATTTATATCTATTTCACTAAGAAATTCGTCAAGTTTTTTATGAAAGACAAAATCTGCTTCGGCATAAGCTTGCTTAAATTCCTCGTATAAGTCTTTTCTTACCTCTCGTGTTGTATCGATATAGTGCAAGTGCGACTTTATTCGCTTGTATATTGATATTTTAATTCCACGAGTTTCCCGCTTTTCTTTTCTATCATTAGTTTTCCACTGCTGGTAAGCAATATATGCTACTGTGGCGGCTAAAACAGGGCCCACTAACCCATTTAATAGATATATTAAAGGCTTATATTCATTTATGTATATCAATAACTCTTTCAAAAACTAATACCTTAGTCTTTTATAAGGCCTAACACCTTGCATCACCAACAGTAAAAGCAGAGCAACGAAGGAGCGGCACTTTTTCCCGTCCGAGTGCATTTGCCTTGTTATGCGTCCTCTTCAAATTCAAAAGCCCAATCATTATTTCTTAATGGTTTAATAGACCAGCCGTTATTGATATTTGTTGGATTTCGTAGAGGTTCATTCCATGCCTCACAATAGTCATGCGCCTTTTCATGGTAATCACCATTTTTTGCATTTTGAATCGGGTAACACTCGAACTTGTAATAGAAATGGTTTAATAGGTCTGTCTCAACTTCTTTATACGCATTCCTTGAGCCACTAACTTTAACTTCAGTCATCCATATATCGAAGCTTATATCCTGAAGTGAATCGGTGAAATATCTAATCCAGTGTTTGAAGTGATCTGATAGACGGGTGTGTATTTGCCCTCTACCAATGTATAGAACCTTTGAGGGTTTGCCACGATAATCAATGGATAAATTATCTGATAGCGTTACTACATATATGCCTTGATTAACAGATGATAGAGCAGAGTTTCTTTCTTCTTTATTGTCTTCCCAACACTCAGATACATATGCCAGTATTACGTTACGAATTTTTTTGTTGATCCATTCCCACTTATCATCAGGAACACTTTCATACTCCAGAGTGCGCAAGTTAAAACCCAAGCTTGTGGCAAATTCACTTATCCGAATAGGTTCCGCTGTTTTAGTCCAATAGTATTCAATGGTGGCCATTTTATAGTTCCATATTCGGTTTCACGCATAACAAGTAATTATACAGTTTCTGTAAATATACCAAAATTAATGACAATTAACAAGCTTTATTTGATTTTTTGTCAATTTCCTAACTGGACAACCCTCTTTCTGAAACGTTATCAAAAAGGTGAAAACTGCATCTTAATCACCCCTACCCTCGCCCTCCCCCGTCAAGGGGGAGGGAAATATTTCGGGACTCATAATTTACATTTACAAATCTAAAACAGGACAGGCTGAGCGGTTGCCCGTGCAGGCCCCATCCCTGCACAAACCCATAATCCCCTGATGACAGAGGGCGAAATCATATTTTAACGGGTCATCGGGATCGAGTATCCTGAGGCTTTCCGTAATCTCCTCGGCCATCTTCCAGTCCCGGCTCCTCCTGCCGGTGAGACCGAGACACCGGCTGATCCTTGCTATATGCGTATCAAGGGGGATGACAAGCCGGTTCGCTGAAATCCCCTTCCAGATGCCGAAGTCAATATCCCCACTCCTGACCATCCACCGCAGAAACAGGTTCATCCTCTTGCAGGAACTCCCCCTCTCAGGGGAGGGGAAAAACTGTTTAAACCCCGTAGGGTTTATATCCTGACCGTATACAGGGGTTTTATTCAGAGACAAGGCATGCCTGACCATACCTGAAATTGCAGTTGAAACAGCCCTGCCGTCATATGACTCAAGAAAGGCTTTTTCAATGGAGTCATACTTTCCAAGTATGGCTGAGAGTGCATAAATCAGACAGACTATGTCCTCTGTATTGTTGAACCTGTATTTTATGCCATCAAAACGGCGGGCATCTTTCTTGGGGTCAAAGTCGGCAATAAAGGCAGCAGGGGTTTTCCCCATGGGGGCCAGTATCCTGTCAATCACCGGGGTGAAGAGGGTTACTCTTCCGTAGGCAAGGGCTGAGGCAATAAATCCGGCAACCTCTATATCTCTTTTATCTTTGTATTGGTGGGGAATTCTAATGGGGTCATGAAGGAGCCTTTCACTGAAATCATAGGTGCAATATAAATTATCAAGTATCCTCTTAAGTCCGGGGTAAGCCAAAGATGATCTCCCGTTGATCCAGATCCACCTTGTCAACCCTCACGGTAATCTCATCACCGATGGAAAATCTCCTCTTCTTCCGCCTTCCGACAAGCTGGAGGTTCCTCTCATTATAAATATAGTAGTCATCAGTCAGATAGGATACATGCAGGAAACCATCAACATAGAAATCCTTGAGCCTTACCTTTATACCCTGCGGGGTAACCCCGACTATCCTGGCAACAAGCTCCTCGCCGACCTTGCCCTTCATAAACCATGCACGCATGGCAGCCACTACTGCCCTCTCTGCATCGTCAGCAATCCTTTCCCTCCTGGAGCAATGAAAGGCTGTGCTTGGCAGGGCCTCTTCAAGCTCTTTCATCCTCTCCTCTTTCATCTTTTTTCTCCCCAGCACTTCCCTGAGTATCCTGTGGACTACAAGGTCTGAATAACGCCTTATGGGTGAGGTGAAATGGGTATAACACTCTGATGCAAGACCAAAATGGCCGACATTCTGTATAGAGTAGCGGGCCTGTTTCAGTGAACGCAGCACTATATAGTTGACGACATCCTCTTCAGGCCTGCCCCTGGCCTTATCAAGGATGTAAGGCAGGTCCTTTACACTCAAATGCTTCTTCCTGATGTTGGTTATGGCCTTTACCACCTTCAGAATATCATCCATCTTGCTCTGATCAGGAGGCTCATGTATCCTGTAAATAGACGGCACACCCATTGCCGAGAGATTCTCTGCTACAGCCTCATTGGCAGCAATCATGAACTCCTCTATAATCATATGGGCAAAGTTCCTCTCTGCAACAACAATGGCTTCGGGATTGCCCCTTATGTCAAGCAATACCTCCGGTTCCGGAAGATCAAAGTCAAGGCTTCCCCTCTTGAGCCGCCTCGCTCTCATAACACCGCATAACTCTTCCATAAGCTCAAATTCTTTCAGGAGATAATCATACCGCTCCCGCAGTTTCCTGTCTTCGTCAACGAGTATCTCCTTCACCTGCGTATAAGTCATCCTCTCGTCGCTCTGGATGATACTCGGATAAAACCTCTGATTAATCCTCACTCCATCGCGGTTAAAATCCATCTCAACTGTAAAGGCAAACCTTGGAACTTTTGGCTTTAAGCTGCATATATCCTCAGAGAGTTTTTTTGGAAGCATGGGCACTACCCTGTCCGGGAGATAGACGCTTGTCCCCCTCTTCTTCGCCTCCCTGTCAATGACACTCTCCCAAGGCACGTAATACCCAACATCAGCTATATGGACATAAAGGGTATAGCCAAATTTCCTGAGCTTTATTGATATGGCATCGTCAAAATCCTTTGCCCTTTCGCCGTCAATGGTAACGGTGGGCAGCTTCTGCAGGTCTTTTCTCCTGCCCGGCTCATCCCCCGGAATCTCTGCAGAAAGCGATCTTGCCGACTTTGTAACATCAGCAGGAAATTTTCTCGGGAGATTGAATTCATCAATTATGGACTCTACCTCCTCGGCAGGAACCTCCGGCTTCTTCAATATCCTTATAACCTTGCCCGAAGGAGGCCTCTTGTCCGTGGGATAAGTCAGTATCTCTGCAACCACCATATCCCCGTTCCCGGCATTCTTCCTGTCTTTGGGTGCAATATATATATCAAAGGGAATGTCCCTCCTCTTTGGCTTCAGAAAAGATACACCTTTTGTTATCTCAAGGGTTCCTACCAGCCTTGTCTGGGCGCGCTCAAGTATCCTGAGTATCCTTCCATCCCGTTTTTTGGGGTTTTCAATCCTCACGATAACCCTGTCACCCTCCATTGCACCAAGGGTTGCCTTTGAAGGCACAAATACATCCCTCTGCCCGGGGTCTTCAGGAATAACAAAGCCATAACCATCCCTGTGTGCCTCAAAATAACCCTTTACAAGGCTCATCTCTTCAGGCGTGCCATACCTGCCCTGACGGGTCATGATGAGTTCACCGCTCTTGACAAGCCCCTGGAGAATCTTCCTCAGTTGTCTCGCCTCCATGCGCTCAAGGCCCATCTGTGATATGGTCTCCTTAAAGCTCAGGGGACGGCTGCAGGCACTGAAGAATTTAAGTACGCTTTCCTTGTCTATCATATCTCTCTCTTTCCTTTAAATATCCTGTTCAGACAATGCATTTTCTGCATATCCTGCAATATTTTGGTGTTATCAGAGGCTATCAAGCAACTCTTCTATCTCTGCCCTGCTGCCCAGAAAAAGGGGAACCCTCTGATGCAATGAATCCGGTTTGACCTTCAAAATATCTTCCTTTCCTGTTGTTGCCTTTCCTCCTGCATGTTCAATGAGAAAAGCCATTGGCGATGCCTCGTAAAGGAGTCTAAGCTTGCCGCTCTTGCTCTTGCTGTCTGCAGGATAAGCAAAAACACCACCCTTTATCAAGGTCCTGTGGACATCAGCAACCATGGAGCCTATGTATCTTGCAGTGTAGCCTTTCTGCTTTAAAGAGTCAATATACTTCCTCAATCCATCTTCCCATCCCGGATAATTTGACTCATTTATGGAATATGTCTTTCCCCTTTCAGGAAGTCTCATATCAGGGTGAGACAACAGAAAGAGCCCGACTGCCGGGTCAAGGGTAAAGCCGTTCACTCCTTTGCCGGTGGAGTAAACCATCATTGTGGAAGAACCATAAACCACATAACCTGCTGCAACCTGTTTGTATCCTTCCTGAAAGAAATCCTCAACCGTTCCCGTAATCTTTTTATGAATCGAAAAGATTGTTCCGATATTTACGTTCACATCAATATTTGACGAACCATCCAGGGGGTCAAAGGCTATTAAATATTTACCATCCTTCCCCTTTTCCGGGAAAATGGCCTCATCGAGCTCTTCCGAGGCAAGGCCATAAAACTGCCCACTGTCTGAAAGATGCCGGACCATCATCTTGTTCGACATTTCATCAAGTTTCTGAACCTCTTCTCCCTGGACATTGACCTTTCCGACCTTTCCCAGTATATCGGCAAGACCTGCCATCCTGACATGAGAGGCTATAATCTTTGTGGCTGTTTCCATTGCTGTGAGGGCCAGAGTTAATGAGCCCGTGGCATGTGAATACCTCCGTTCCTCCTCAAGGATAAACCTGTTTAAATCCATCCCTAACTGTCCCATATATCCTCCTTGACTGTAATAAATTTTCTCTTCATTTCAAGCAGGTGTTTTGCAAAGTGGAGCCGAGGAGGGGATTCGAACCCCTGACCTGCTGATTACGAATCAGCTGCTCTACCAGACTGAGCTACCCCGGCTGATCAGCAATTACCCGAATCGAGCGATTTCATTATTGTAACGAATCGCCCGATTTGGTTTCTAATTATACATCAAACCCCCTCTATTTTGCCTCTCATAATGTTAAAATATCTCCACAGAGTTCAGAATGCTTATTTTTCTCTAAAAATGCCAAACTGGAAAGACAACATATACTTTACACTCGTAAACCCTCGTGAACCCGGCAATATAGGGGCTGCTGCAAGGGCCATCAGGAACACGGGGTTTTCAAACCTTGAACTGATTAACCCGCCTGAAAATCATACCGAAGGCCATGATTTCTGGCTTGCCTGTCACGCCACGGACACACTCATGGATGCAGCAGTTTATGACTCCATGGATAGGGCCCTGGAGGATAAGGCCCTGGTAGTCGGCACATCAAGGAGGGCGGGCAAGAAAAGGGGCCTGCTCTTTACGCTCAAGGACGGGGTAAAAGAGGTGGTGAAGGCGGCTGGACAAAACAGGGTGGCCATACTCTTCGGCACAGAGGACAGGGGACTTACCAATGAAGAGGTGGACAAATGCGGGTTCCTCATGTATATACCCACTGCTGCAGAGGCACCGTCACTCAACCTTGCCCAGGCAGTCCTCCTTGTGGCATATGAGCTTGCCAGCCGGACACCGGAGGCTGAAAGCCCCGCGCTTATCCCGTATGAAGAGATGCAGCAGCTCTTTGAACAGATCAGGAAGACCCTAAAACTCCTTGAGTATATCCCGAGGGGGGACAGGGACATGGAAGAGAGGATAATGCGCAACCTGAGGCACGTGCTTGGCCGCTCGGGGCTCACGCCATGGGAGGGGGGGATGGTACGCGGCATCTGCAACCGTATAGAGCAGGTGGTTAATGAAGACGGGGCGTTCAGAGCAAAGAGTAAAGGGATTAATGTAAAATAAATTTCATATTCATTATAAGGAGGTCCGTTATTATGTTGATTAAAGGCAGGACGTGGAGGTTTGGGGCGGATATTGATACTGATGCCATCATACCTGCACGGTATCTCAACACATCAGACCCTGAGGAGCTTGCAAGGCACGTTATGGAAGACGCGGATCCGGGGTTTCCGGAAAAGGTAAAGCCCGGGGACATTATAGTTGCAGACAAGAACTTCGGCTGCGGGTCATCGCGGGAGCATGCACCGATTGCAATCAAGGCTGCCGGGATAGGGGCGGTGGTGGCAAAGAGTTTCGCAAGGATATTTTATCGTAATGCCTTTAATATAGGTCTTCCCATATTTGAGTCTTCCGAGGCATCAGAGAAGATACGGGAAGGGGATGAGATAGAGATAGATGCAGACTCAGGGCTTATCAGGAACCTGTCAAGGAACGAGCAGTATCTGGCAAAACCCATCCCCTCATTCATGCAGGAGCTAATCAAGGCAGGAGGGCTGGTAGAGTGGACACGCAGAAAGATAAAGGCAGCGTAACAGCAGGGCGTCCCTTTCTGACCGACTACGACCTCTATCTCTTTGGTGAGGGAAACCACCTCAGGATATACGAGAAACTCGGAGCCCATGTAATTGAGGTTGACGGCAGAAAGGGTGTGCATTTTGCCCTCTGGGCTCCAAACGCCAAAGAGGTAAGCGTTATCGGGTCATTCAATAACTGGAACCCCTCTGTTCACAGGTTGAAAACCCCCGGCCCTTCCGGCGTATGGACACTCTTTATTCCGGATATTGGAGTGGGTGAGTTATACAAGTACCACATCAAATCAAGAATAAACGGGGTTATAAGGATAAAGAGCGACCCCTATGCCTTCTACTCCGAGGCAAGGCCAAAGACCGCCAGCATTGTTTACGATATAGACCGGTATCAATGGAATGACCGGCAATGGATTGATGAAAGAAACAGCACCGACTATCTCAAAAAACCCCTCAACGTATACGAGGTGCATCTCGGTTCATGGAAGAGGAAACCCGACGGCAGCTTTCTTACATATCATGAAATTGCCGCGGAACTGATACCTTATGTCAAGGAACTGGGATATACCCATATTGAGCTCCTTCCCATCACAGAGCATCCCCTTGATGCTTCCTGGGGGTACCAGAGCACGGGTTATTTTGCACCGACAAGCAGGTTCGGCACACCTGAGGACTTTATGTTCCTTGTCGACAGGTGTCATCAAGCCGGGGTGGGTGTTATCCTCGACTGGGTGCCCGGCCATTTCCCGAAGGATGATCATGCGTTAAGGTTCTTCGACGGAACCTGCCTCTATGAATACGAAGACCCGCGAAAGGGGGAGCACAAGGAATGGGGCACGCTGATATTCAACTACGGCAGAACCGAGGTAGCAAATTTCCTCAAGGCATCCGCCTTCTTCTGGCTTGACAGATACCATCTTGACGGACTCAGAGTCGACGCCGTGGCCTCAATGCTCTATCTCGACTATTCAAGACAGGACGGCGAATGGATTCCAAACATGTACGGCGGCAACGAGAACCTGGAGGCTATAGACTTTCTGAAGAAGTTTAATGAGGTAGTACACCTGCACTTTCCAGGGGTTATAACCGTTGCAGAGGAGTCTACGGCCTGGCCCGGGGTCTCCAGACCTACGTATCTGGGCGGACTCGGGTTTACAATGAAATGGAATATGGGATGGATGCACGACATACTTGAGTATTTTACAAAAGACCCGGTCTTCAGAAAATACCACCACAGCAACCTTACGTTCGGACTCATCTACGCTTTCTCTGAAAACTTTGTCCTCCCGCTCTCCCACGACGAGGTGGTTCACGGCAAGAAATCGCTGCTGGACAAGATGCCGGGAGATGCATGGCAAAAATTTGCCAACCTCCGCACACTCTATGGATTCATGTACGGGCACCCCGGCAAAAAGCTCCTGTTCATGGGTGGGGAATTCGGACAGTGGTGGGAATGGAACCAGGATTCGGAACTACAATGGAACTTGCTGGAGGAAGGGAAATACCACAGCGGTATCAGTCGGTTCGTCACGGACCTCAACAGCCTCTACATCACAGAGCCCCCCCTTTACGAGGTAGACTTCAAACAGGAGGGGTTTGAATGGATTGATTTCTCGGATGCCGAACAGAGTGTACTCTCCTTTATCCGAAGGGCAGAGGACCATGAGGACTTTCTTGTTTTCGTATGCAACTTCACCCCGGTGCCGCGATACAAATATATGGTCGGCGTACCTGAACCCGGGTTTTACAGAGAGCTGCTTAACAGCGATTCAGCAATATACGGCGGCTCTGACATGGGCAACCTCGGAGGGGTTGAAACAGTGGATGACTC